>CAXYZX010000031.1:0-20236 GCA_964293845.1 uncultured Dechloromonas sp. | reverse complement strand
CGCCTGCTCCGCCAAGAAAATCACAAAAAAGCGCCTTTCGGGGCGCTTTTTTGTTGCACCCATCAAAACCCCATCAACAAAAGCTCCGGGGTTTCGAGCAAGTTCGAAAATGGGGCCTGTCGGTCATCGCACCTTCTACAGCTATCTGACACCCATTCATTCCGCACGCTGGCCAAGTATCTCGACCTGTCACGTATCCTGCCTAGCAAATCAGTTCCCGGCCACAGCCTTGAGAATCAATGGCAGCAGCGGCTCCGGCAGCTTGATACTGCCATTTGTGGCAAATAGGTGAGCATCGTCAGACATTTTTTTCCACGTCTTGCTGATGATGCCCAGCCACTTTTCTTCGCTGTATTCAGCGTGCTGACCCGCAAAACCGAGCATGTAGTATTCGATAAAAACGAGGCTGGTGACATCTTCCAGCATCTGCGTATCGGGATTGGTTCTGATTCCCTGCTTGCTGATGGCAACTTTCACTTGCTCAATCAACGCATCATCGTAGCCTGCCTGAAGCATCAATTCACCAGCCGTTTTGGCATGAAACTGATAGAGACCGGTCCGCCACGCAAAGTAACCCGGCTTGCCGAGCGGGTAGCTATTGCGCGGCACCATCCAGCGCTGGATGTGCTGTGCACGTACGGCCAGTTGTGCGACCTCGCTGGCCTCTGGTGCAAAACGGCCAATCATCTCGGTCATCCGCTGGGCGTAAAGCAGTTCTTTGGGCTGCCCCTCTTCCTGATTGGGGTCCTGCGCGTTTGCTGCGTCGAAGAGGGAAATGGCCAAGTTGAAGCGTTGCAGATCGGCAATCATTGAATCTCACTTTACGGCGTTTTGGTTCTGGGCGGAAAAAAGCCCTGCCAATGTAGCAGGGCTTTTCATTTCCAGCACCTGTAAACAACGAGCCTTAGCCCATGTGGTTGCCGCCGTTGCAGGCGAAATTGGCACCTGTGGTAAAGCCAGCCTGTTCTGAAGCCAGCCAGGAAACCATGGAGGCTATTTCTTCTGGCAAGCCAAGGCGCTTGACTGGAATCGTCGCCACGATTTTCTCCAGTACATCTTCGCGGATTGCGCGAACCATGTCTGTACCGATGTAACCCGGCGAAACGGTGTTAACCGTGACCCCCTTGCTGGCGACTTCCTGAGCCAACGCCATGCTGAAACCGTGCATGCCGGCCTTGGCGGTGGAGTAATTGGTCTGCCCGAACTGACCTCGCTGGCCATTCATCGAAGAAATATTGATGATGCGACCAAAGCCGCGATCAAGCATGCCATCAACGACCTGCTTGGTCACGAAGAACAGGGAGTTCAGGTTTGTATCGATGACTGCCATCCAGTCCTGCACACTCATCTTTCTGAACACACCGTCTTTGGTGATACCGGCGTTATTCACCAGTACCGAGATTTCGCCTACCTCAGCCTTGACCTTGTCAAAGGCTGCCTTGGTGCTATCCCAGTCGGAGACGTTTCCTTCGGAAGCAATGAAGTCAAAACCCAACTCCTTTTGCTCGGCCAGCCAGCGATCCTTGCGTGGCGAATTAGGGCCACAGCCCGCCACCACAGTAAAGCCATCCTGAGCCAGACGCTGACAGATTGACGTTCCAATGCCGCCCATCCCCCCGGTGACGTAAGCTACTTTTTTGCTCATTTACGATGCCCCTATCCAATAATTATGAATTATGAACTGGCACTATATCTAAAATTACGTTAAATGCAATAGCTTCACTAATAGAGAATTTATTTGCGCCATGTGAATGAGCAAGAAGCCCGATATCAAGCAGTTCAAGAGAGTTCTTGATCAATTCAACGCCTGCTCAATTGATAATAGATATCTTTGCAGCACGAACATCGCTACAGTTCCCCCCCGCCTCACCTGTTCTTTGCCACAAATAGCCAAGAAAACGCTGCCATAAAGACACTCATGGAAACCATCACCAAAAATCAGGCCATCAAAGAGCACACTGGCTATTCCTGCATTGGGCTTTACAACCCGAAAGGTCCAGAAAATGTCGGCTCCATCATGCGTGCCGCCGGTTGCTACGGGGTCAATACGGTTTTCTACACGGGCAAACGCTACGAACGCGCCGTCGAATTCCGCACGGACACCAAAAAAATCCATTTGCAACTGCCACTGATCGGTGTCGAAGATCTACAACAAGTCATTCCCTTCGGCTGCGTTCCGATTGCCGTCGAGGTACATCAGGATGCCAAGCCACTCACTGAGTACCAGCACCCGGAGCGGGCGTTTTACATCTTCGGCCCGGAAGACGGCAGCCTGAAAAATAACGTGACTTCATGGTGCAAGGACATTGTTTACATTCCTACCCGGGGCTGCATGAATCTGGCCGCAACCGTGAATGTCGTGCTCTATGATCGGATGCTGAAGTCAAGTCGCTGCGAAATCAAGGCCGCGCTATAGCCCGCACAACTTGACCAAGGCCGGCTTGGCTGCAATAAAGGAGTTCAAGGATTCGTCACGCATTAAACTAAGCCATCTCGCTCCGCAAGCTTGAGGAAAATATGATGATCGATACTTTGCGGCAGGACATTCGTCAGGCTTATCGACGTGACGAAGCTGAATGTATCTCGGCATTGATGCTTGAATTGCAGGCGATACGCTACGACCGCGAAGCAGTTTCCTGTCATGCACGCAAGCTTGTCGCAGCGGTACGCCAGCAACGTCGTCAGGCCAGCGGCGTCGATCATTTGATGCATGAATTTTCCCTATCGAGCCACGAAGGTATTGCTTTGATGTGTCTCGCGGAGGCGCTGTTGCGCATTCCGGACAGTGCGACGGTTGACCGTCTGATTCGCGACAAAATCAGTCATGGCGACTGGGCATCTCACTTGGGTGGTAGTCCATCGCTGTTCATTAATGCGGCCACCTGGGGCCTGATGCTGACCGGAAAACTGGTTGCCATCCACAGTGAGAGCACTCTCGGTAGCGCACTGAGCCGGGTTCTGGCCAAAGGGGGTGAGCCGCTGATCCGCAAGGGCATCGATTTTGCGATGCGTCTGCTTGGCCAACAGTTCGTCATGGGCGAAACCATCGAGGCCGCCTTGAAACGCTCTGAAACCAATGAGACGAAGGGTTACGGACACTCGTTCGACATGCTTGGCGAGGCCGCACTAACCAAGACCGATGCCCAGCGTTATTTCCATGCCTACGAGCAGGCGATTCATGCCATTGGCCGAGCGAGTGGAGGACGCGGCGTGTTTGCCGGACCTGGCATTTCGCTCAAGTTATCAGCCCTGCATCCCCGCTATGTACGTAGCCAGCGCAAGCGCGTGATGAGCGAACTGTTACCGCGCCTCAAGCAATTGCTCTTGCTCACAAAACAGTACGATATCGGCCTCAATATAGATGCCGAAGAAGCTGACCGGCTCGAATTGTCTCTCGATCTGCTCGAAGTCGTCGCAGCGGATCCTGATCTGGCCGGCTGGCATGGACTCGGGTTCGTTATCCAGGCTTATCAGAAACGTTGTCCGTCCGTCATCAATGCCTTGATCGCGCTGGCCCGCCGCACGCAGCGCCGGCTGATGATCCGCCTGGTCAAGGGGGCCTACTGGGATAGCGAAATCAAGCGCACTCAGGTTGACGGTTTGAGCGACTACCCGGTTTATACGAGAAAGGAGCATTCTGATCTCGCCTATCTCGTGTGTGCCAGCCGCCTGCTCGCCGCCCCCGATGCGGTCTACCCGCAGTTCGCCACGCACAATGCACACACACTGGCAAGCGTGTTCCATATGGCCAAGGCGCGCGGTATCGACGACTACGAATTCCAGTGCCTGCATGGCATGGGCGAAGCGCTATACGACAACGTTGTCGGCATCAGCAATCTCGACAAGCGTTGCCGCATCTACGCCCCGGTCGGCAGCCATGAAACCTTGCTGCCCTATCTGGTACGGCGCCTTCTGGAAAATGGCGCCAACAGCTCTTTCGTAAATCGGATCGTTGATGAAACAGTCTCCGTCGATGAATTAATCGAGAACCCTTGCGAGGCTGTGCGCAGATTGGGGGGCCAACGCCATCCGGCAATCCCGCTGCCACGCGATTTGTATGGTCACAGCCGTTTGAATTCAGCCGGCATTGACCTTAGCGACGAGACGAGCATCAGCGCGCTGACGCATGCGCTCGGCGAACTCGGCAAGCAGCAGTGGCTGGCTCTACCCCTTGTCGCCGGGTTGGGAAATATTACCGGTAGCGCGCAAACCGTACGCAATCCGGCAAATCGTTCGGAACAGGTTGGTTCGGTGATTGAGGCCGATGCCGCCATGGTCGACCTGGCCCTGGCCAATGCGCTGGCAGCCAGCGCCAGCTGGCACAAAACACCGCTGGCCGAACGTTCGGCAATGCTGCTGCGCGCGGCTGATCTACTCGAAGCACATCACTCTCAGATCATTAGCCTGTGCCTCCGCGAGGCTGGAAAAACCCGGTCGAATGCCGTCGCCGAACTACGTGAGGCGGTGGATTTCTGCCGCTACTACGGACAACAGCTAATTAACGGTCAGTTTCAAAACGCTGCTCTCCCACCTGGCCCTGTCGTCTGCATCAGCCCATGGAATTTCCCGCTCGCCATCTTCATTGGTCAGCTCAGTGGCGCACTGGCGGCGGGTAGTCCGGTACTCGCCAAACCAGCCGAACAGACGCCGCTTATCGCTCATTTCGCTATTCAGCTGCTACATCAGGCCGGCGTACCGAGTGCCGTGCTGCAGTTTCTGCCAGGCCGCGGCGAGACGATCGGTGCCCGGCTGACCGCCGACCCACGTGTACGCGGTGTGGTGTTTACGGGTTCTAGCGAGGTCGCGCGCTTGATCAACCAGAGCATCGCCCAACGTGAAGGCGTGCGACTGATTGCCGAGACTGGTGGCCAGAATGTGATGATCGTAGACTCTTCGGCGCTACCCGAACAAGTCGTGCAGGATGTGCTGATCTCAGGCTTTGACAGCGCCGGTCAGCGCTGCTCGGCGCTGCGTGTGCTGTGTTTGCAAAATGAGATTGCCGATCACACGTTAAACATGCTTAAAGCGGCCATGCGCGAACTGGTGATTGGTGATCCGCTTTGCTTGGCCACCGATATTGGACCGGTGATCGACGAAGAGGCGCGTAGCAGCCTGCTGACCCATATCGAATACATGGCCGGGCAAGGCCGACCCGTCTATCAATTAGCGCTGCCCGAGAGCTGCCACAAAGGCTGCTTCGTGCCGCCCACAATAATTGAGATCAACTCGCTGGCTGACCTAAACCGTGAGGTCTTCGGCCCTGTCGTCCATGTCCTGCGTTTTGCCGCAGAGCAATTGCCGACACTGATCGGGCAAATCAACGCCACCGGTTATGGCCTGACACTCGGCATTCATAGCCGCATCGATGAAACGATCAACTACGTCAGTACCGCGGCGCAGGTCGGCAATATATATGTCAATCGCAATATGGTTGGTGCGGTGGTCGGCGTACAGCCTTTCGGTGGACAAGGATTGTCTGGCACTGGTCCGAAAGCAGGTGGGCCGCTCTACCTGCACAGACTGGCCGGCAATGTCGCTCTTCCCTCGGCGCTGATCAAGCCCCCGTCGGTGATGCCGCCAGATCTTCGCCGTCTGGCAGAGTGGGCCATCTGTAACGGGCGACAGACGTTGGCGGAACGTTGCGATCAATACTCGGCCAACAGCCTGTTGGGATTGCACATCACCTTGCCCGGACCAACCGGCGAGTTCAACTCGCTCCACTTCGTAGCGCGGGGTCGTATGCTCTGCATGGCATGGGATGTCGAGCAACTGCTGCATCAGCTAGCCGCTGTTTTTGCTACGGGTAATCAGGCTGCTGCGGTCGACAGCCCCGTAGCGCAGAAAATGCTCAGTTTGTTGGGGTCAGCCTTCGCTGGTCAAATTGAACTTCGGGCAGCGGATGATCTATCCCGCCTGGCCGGTGTCCTGCATGCCGGAGCGGACGCCCCAGCCTTGCGCCAGCAGTTGGCTGCGACAGAGGGTCCATTACTACCGATATACCAGGTTGCGGACGACAACTCTCATTACCCGCTATTCCGCATGCTCAGCGAACGTGTAATTAGCGTTAACACCACGGCAGCCGGTGGAAACACGACCCTGATGACACTCGGCGCCTGAAAAATCCAGGCATTGAGAAGGCAACTGCTCGCTAGCCACCTCGGTGAAAATCCATACTCAACAAAACGATATTGGGTAACCACGACAAACAGATACCGACTGCAGTTGCCGGACGACATAAAATTCGCATCCTCTTTTCGTTGATGATCAGTGCCTCATGCGTATCCTCCACACCTCCGACTGGCATCTCGGCCAGCACTTCATGGGCAAAAGCCGGCAGGCCGAGCATCAGGCACTGATCGCCTGGCTACTGGCGCAGGTAGAGGAACAGGCGGTGGATGCGGTACTGATCGCCGGTGACATTTTCGATAGCGGCACACCGCCGAGCTATGCCCGCGAGTTGTACAGCCAGTTGGTGGTGCGTCTGCACAAAGCCGGTGTGGCCTTGCTGTTGCTGGGCGGCAATCATGATTCAGTAGCAACGCTGGGCGAAAGTCGTGATCTGCTGGCCCAACTCGGTGCCACCGTAGTTGCAGCGGCCAGCGCTGATCCCCTGACGCAGGTCGTCGTCCTGCCGCAGCGCAATGGCGAGCCGGGTTGCATCGTCTGTGCCATTCCCTTCATCCGCCCGCGCGATGTGCTGCAAAGCCAGGCCGGGCAAAGCGCCGAAGACAAGCAACTTTCATTGCAGACGGCAATTCAGGCACATTACAGCGCGGTGTTTACCGCCGCCAGCGAATGCCAAAAAGCGTTGCAAACCACACTTGGCCGCAAGTTGCCGCTGATCGCCACCGGCCACCTGACCACGGTCGGCGCCAGCACCAGTGAATCGGTGCGCGAAATTTACGTCGGTGCGCTGGAAGCCTTCCCGACCACGGCCTTCCCCCCCGCCGATTACATCGCGCTGGGGCACATACACCGGCCACAAAGGGTCGGCGGACAGGAAAATATCCGCTACTGCGGCTCGCCACTGCCGCTCAGTTTCGACGAGGCCAAACAGCAGAAGGAAGTCCTGCTCGTCGATTTGAACGCTGAGGGATTGCATGCGGTCACTGCCCTACCCGTGCCGCGCTTTCAGGGGCTGGCCTCGATTACCGGCAACCTGGCGACGCTGGCCGGGCCGATTGGCGCAGCGGCCGCAGAAGGCACGCGCGAGCACCCGACCTGGCTGGAAGTCACCGTCGCTGAAGACGACTATATGGCCGATCTGCCGGCGCGCATCGAGGCGCTGACTGCCGGTTGGCCAGTCGAAGTGCTGCGCATCCGTCGCCAGCGCGGCAACGCCGCCGCTCGTTTGGCCAGCGAAGTGCTGGAAACCCTGGATGAACTCAGCCCATACGAGGTTTTTGCCCGCCGCCTGCAACAGGAAGAACTGGCCGAAGGCCTGCAACTGGCGCTCAGCGAGCGTTACCGCAGCATCGTCAGCGCCTTGCAGGAGGAGGCGCCATGAAAATCCTCAGCCTGCGCCTGAAGAACCTCAATTCGCTGAAGGGCGAATGGACCATAGACTTCACCAAGCCACCGTTCGCCGACAACTGCCTGTTCGCCATCACCGGCCCGACCGGCGCCGGCAAATCGACGCTGCTCGATGCCATCTGCCTAGCCCTCTACCACCAGACGCCACGCCTGAAGACGATCTCGGCCGCTGACAACGACATCATGACGCGGCATACCTCCGACTGTCTGGCCGAGGTCGAGTTTGAAGTGAAGGGTGCGGTTTACCGCGCCTTCTGGAGCCAGCGTCGTTCACGTGACAAGGCCGACGGCGCGCTGCAGGCACCCAAGGTCGAACTGGCCGCAGTTGCCGCCAATGGCGATGGCACCATCCTCAGCACCCAGACCAACGACAAGTTGAAGCGCATCGCCGAGATCACCGGCCTCGATTTTCCACGCTTCACCAAATCCATGCTGCTCGCCCAAGGCGGCTTTGCCGCATTCCTCAATGCCAGCGCCAACGAACGCGCCGAGTTGCTGGAAGAGCTGACCGGCACTGAAATCTACGGTGACATTTCACGCAAGGTGTTCGAACAAGCACGCGATGCCAAGAGCCAGCTCGACCAACTGAAAGCCCGCGCCGACGGCATGGAACTACTGAGCGCCGAACAGCGCGCCGAAATGCAACTGGTCGTTGGCCGCCTCGACAGCCAACTGACGGAAGTTCAGCTCAAGCATCAAGCGACCCAAAACCAGCGTCAATGGCGCCTCGACCTTGCCCAGAGCGAACAGGAAACCAAAGCGGCGCAAGGCAAGCTAAATGAAGCCAATACAGCCCTCGAAACCGCCACTCCCGAGTTACGCCGCCTGGCCGCCAGCGAGCCGGCCGAAGCCCTGAAACCATTGCACCTGACTTGGCAGCAAGCCGACATATCCTGCCGCCAAAGTCAGGGCGAATTGAAGGCAGTGCACGCCCAGCGCGCAACCCTGCAAACAGAACACCGTCAGCAACACTACAACGTCCAGCGCCTTTCAGCCCACATCGCCAAGCTGGCCCAGCGCCAGTTGCAGCAAATACAAGGCGAACACCGGCAGATCGACGAATTCTGCAGAGCCCATCCGCAACGCGCGCAACTGGGTGAACGCCTCGGCGTCTGGCGCCAGCAGTTTGAGCAGCGCGACAAGCTGCAACTCGACATTTCCACACAACAAAAAAGTGCGCTGCAACTGGAAAAACTGGCGCAAGAAAGCGCCCTAGCGGTCAGTAAACAAACTGTCGCGGTCGACACCCAAAACAAGGCAAAAATTTCTGCCGATAGCGCCTTGCAAACGGCGCAGGCTGAGCAAAACCAGCGCCTCGCCGGCCACACCCTGGCCGAATTGCGCCTGCACTGGCAGAACGAACAAACCGGCCTCAACCGCTGGCAGCAACTGGAAACCCTCGCCCAACGCCAGCGCGAACTTGCCGCCCAACAAACGACACTAGCCAGCCAGTTGCAGCAGGGGCAAATCAAAATCACCGCGCAGGAAGCGGCGTTGACCAATCTGCGCAATCAGCACAAGGAACTCAACGCACAGGTTGCCGACAAACAGAAGCTGCTCGACCAGGAACGCCGCATCCAGAGTCTGGAAGCTCACCGCCAGCAACTGCAACCCGGTGCTGCCTGTCCGCTGTGCGGCTCGAACGAGCATCCGGCGATTGCCACCTATCAGGCGCTTGATGTCACCACCACCGAAGCCAGGCTGAAAGACAAGCAAGCGGCGCTGGAAGCGTTGACCCAAAAAGGCCTGCAAGCCAAAGCTGATCACGCCGCCAGCCAGGCCACGCAAAAGGAATGGCAAGCGCAGCAGGAGAAAACAACGCTGGAAATCACCCGTTGCCAAACGCAATGGAGTGAACTGAGCGGACAAATCCGCAGTACCAGCCCGCTCGCTGCCGACGACTGGCAAGATGGCGACAAGCTTAAAACAAGGCGCGCAACCGCCGAACAGGCGCTCGCCGCTTTGGCTCAAGGCCTGAAAGCTGCCGACGAGGGCGAACTGGCGCTCAACAAGGCCCGTAAAGCCGCCAATGATCAGACCCTGGTGCTGCAAACCGCAATTAGTCAGCTTGGCACACTGCAACAAGCCGTGCTGGCCAACCAGACACGGCAAGCCGAACTCAGGCAGACCCTGCAAACCCGCCAGCAGGAACTACTGGAACTCGACACTCGTTTAAACAGCACGCTGGCCGATGCCGGTTTTGAACCGCCAAGCGATCCGCCACTATGGCTGCAAGAACGCGACGGCGAATGGCAGCACTGGCAACAAACCCAGCGCCGTCGACAGGCACTGAGCGAAGCGCTGACCAAACAGCAAGGCCAGTGCGAGGCAGCGCAGTCGCAAGCAGCACTGTGGGCTGAACGTTGGCAATTGTTACGGTCAACCACCAAAAACGATGATTTTTTTGAAACCGAAACCACGGATGATCCGGCAACTGCCCTCCTCCGCTGCTGCGATGAAGTGAGCCGCCTGACGCAAGCCCTCGCCGCGCTTGAAGGCCGGCAGTCACAACTGGAAAGCAGTCTTGTTCAGCAACAGAAAACCTTGACGGAAGCGGCAAGCAACTGGCAAATCGCGCTGGCCACAAGCCCTTTCGTCGACCTCGCCACTTTTGTCGCCGCCCTGCTTCCCGCCGAGGAACATCAGCATTTACTGCTGTTGAAAGAAAAACTGGAGTTAGCCAAACAGCAGGCGGTAGCGGTGTTGAATGTCGCGCGCAGCAAGTGGCTAGATCTGGAGAAAAACCAACCTCTCCCCAACCATCCCCTGCCAGGGGAGGGAGTTGTTCCTGCCTTGGTTGAACTAGAAGCACTTCTGACCGCACTGGAAACTGAACGCCGCGCGCTCAGCGAACAACTAGGCGCCCAGCGCGCCTTATTGACCAGCGACGAGCAACGCCGCCTCAGCCAGCAGGCACTATTCGCCGAGATCGCTACCCAAACGGCGGACACCGATATCTGGCAGCGTCTCGACAGCCTGATCGGTTCGGCGCGTGGCGACAAATTCCGCAAGTTCGCCCAAGGGCTGACCCTCGACCACCTGCTGCACCTCGCCAATCGCCATCTCGCCCGCCTGCATGGCCGCTACCTTTTACGCCGCAAATCGACTGGCGAACTGGAACTGGACATCATCGATAGCTGGCAGGGCGATACCGCCCGCGACACGCGCACGCTATCCGGTGGCGAGAGCTTCCTGGTCAGCCTGGCCCTCGCCCTCGCCCTCTCCGATCTGGTCAGCCACAAAACTTCCATCGACTCACTGTTCCTCGACGAAGGTTTCGGCACACTCGATGCAGACACACTGGAAATTGCACTGAATGCGCTCGACAGCCTCAACTCCAGCGGCAAGATGATAGGCGTCATCAGCCACGTTGACGGCATGAAAGAGCGCATCGCCGCGCAGATTTGCGTTAGCAAGGGCGGCGGGGTCGGGCATTCACGGTTGGTGGTACCCGGTAGCAGCGCCTGAACGGATCAGGGTGGCCGGGGAAGGTGACTGTCTAACTGGACGCCTGCCAAGGCAGTCGGAAAATTTTACAAACGACAAGAAATATACTAAAAATATAATATAAACAACCGATGAATCAGTTAGTTAACTTTACGGCCTGCTTCGTGCTTCATGCTTCGTGACACACCAAGCAAAGCTCCCCCTCAACCTTCCCGCATGGAGATAGCCAGTGAGCAATAGCGACTCCTTTGATCGACGTCAGAACCAACGACGGAAAGCATCCCCAAATACCGTCGGTCGGTCGAATGACGATTGCCCCACCCCGGCGAACGCCTCCGGCCTCACCCTGTTCGCCCCACAGACTTCGGTGAAAGAACAGCGGCAGAAGCACGAACGGCGTCTTGGCGAACGCCGCACAAGCAAGCTCGGGCCGCCGAAGGGTAGCAAGGAACGACGCTTCCGCCCGGATATGCGCGGCGTGGCTTTCCCCTTCTACTACAACTCCAACTAGACCTCTCTGGATACCGGCAGGCGCAGATCGTGAGAAAATCTCACTATGCGCCCTTTAGCCTTTGTCGATCTCGAAACCACCGGTTCCACCGCCACCAACGACCGTATAACTGAAATCGGCATTGTCGAAGTCGATGCTGATGGCTCGGTGCGCGAGTGGCAGCAACTGGTCAATCCGGGCATGCACATCCCGCCGTTTATTCAGCAACTGACCGGCATCAGCAATGAAATGGTGGCCAGTGCACCACCTTTCGAGACGGTTGCCGCAGACGTTCTGCAAAGGCTGCAAGGCCGCCTGTTCATCGCTCACAACGCGCGCTTCGATTACGGTTTCCTGAAAAACGAGTTCAAGCGGCTTGAGATCACCTTCCGTGCGCCGGTGTTGTGCACCGTCAAACTATCGCGCACGCTGTTTCCCGAGCACAAGCGGCACAATCTGGACTCCCTGATCGAACGCCACGGCCTGCGCGCTGAAGCTCGGCACCGGGCGCTGGCCGATGCTCAATTGATTCATCAATTCTGGCAAAAAATACACGTTGACCGCAACATTCACGATATCGAGGCGGCACTCAACGCACAAAATGCCCATCCCAGCCTGCCGCCCCACCTCGATGCCGGCATTGTCGATGAATTGCCCGACACCGCGGGTGTCTATCTTTTTTATGGCGACAACAACCTGCCGCTCTACATCGGCAAGGCCAAGGACATTCGCAAGCGCGTCCTATCCCACTTTGCCGCCGACCATCAATCGCCCAAGGAAATGGTGCTCTCGCAGCAGGTGAAGCGTATCGACTGGATTGAAACCGCCGGCGAAATCGGCGCCCTGCTCAAGGAAGCGGCGCTGGTCAAACAGATGCAGCCCAGCCATAACCGCCAGTTGCGCAAAAACGACGAGGTGTGCAGCTGGACACTGATCGATGAAGGTGAAGGCTGGTTGCGTCCGCACCTGGCCTCGGCGCACGAACTTGATCTGGGTCTCGGCTGTTCCTGTTATGGCCTGTTCAAAACCAGCAAGGAAGCCAACGACGTACTGCGCGCCCTGGCCACCGAGCACAATCTCTGTGACGCCCTGCTCGGCCTCGACCATTCCGCCCCCGGCAAGCCCTGCTTCGGCTATCAGATCAAGCGCTGCAAAGGCGCCTGCATCGGCCACGAGCCTTACGCCAAACACACCATGCGCCTGCTTGGTGGCCTCACCCGCCTAAAGCTACTTAGTTGGCCTTTCGCCGGCCCGGCGCTGATTCGCGAAGGTGACGAAGCCCACCTGATCAACGGCTGGCGCTATCTGGGCACGGTCAACTCCGACAAAGAAATTCCCGAGCTGCTCGACTGCAAGCGCCCGCCCTTCGAGCGTGACACCTACAAGATTCTGGCCAAGTACGTCAGCCGGATGACGCCACTCAAATCAGGCTGAACCAGCCACCAGCCACCAGCCGCCCACGATGTTCACCCGACATGCACCCCCGACAAGAGTGACCACGTCATAAACATGCCGATTCGTGGCAAACTACCGGGGTTCCCTTGATGAGGCACTGACATGCCGCCACGCACGAAAAAAACCCCCTCGACCGCCGGTTCACCCAAACAGATTGCCATCGCCTGCCAGGGTGGCGGCAGCCATACCGCATTTACCGCTGGCGTCTTGCAAGCGCTACTGCGCAATATTGACCCGGCTCAGCATCAAATTATTGCCCTTTCCGGCACTTCAGGCGGCGCAATGTGCGCGGCTCTGGCCTGGTATGGTCTGCTGCAGGGCAAGCCGGCACTAGGCGCTGATCTGCTCGAATCCTTCTGGCAGGAGATGTCCACGCGCGACCTGCCCGATGCCCTGACCAACCAGTTTCTGCTCTGGCTGCAACGCAGTTCCGAATACCTCGCCCTACCCGAGATCAGCCCCTATCAATTGCTGAATACCGGTCAGGAGATCCTGACCAAGGCCATTGAGCGGCACATCGATTTTACGGCCCTCCCCGGCTTGCTCAAACCTTCATCGCCACACCTTCTGGTAGGTGCTGTCGAAGTGCTCTCTGGTGAATTTACCGTTTTCAATTCGCATCACGCCGATGCAGAAAAACGCATCAGTAGCGCCGCCTTGCTGGCCTCGGCCGCCATTCCCGACCTCTTCCGCGCGGTTCAGATTGGCCAGGGGGTTTACTGGGATGGCCTGTTCTCGGAAAACCCGCCTATCCGTGATTTTTTAGCCGGTCAAAAACCTGCTGCCGCCAAACCCGACGAGATCTGGATCATCCAGATCAATCCCGACCAGCGTCAGAGCGAACCGAAATCAAACGCCGACATCACCGATCGCCGCAATGAACTGGCCGGCAATCTGTCGCTTAAACAAGAGCTATTTTTCGTCCAGCAGACCAACGATTGGTTGGAAGAAGGCTGGTTGAAGGCCGAACATTTCAAACCTGTTGAAGTACGGCATATTCCGCTAGCGATCGATCTCGATTACCCTTCAAAGCTCGACCGTAGCCCGGCCTTTATTAACAGCCTGCTGCACGAAGGCCGCCGTGTCGGCGTCGAATACTGCAAACGCTTCACTCAAGCCTGACCTTATTCCATCTTTCCGGTACCAGAACATGCGCCTACTGCCCCACCTGCTGCTCGTCACGCTTGCCTTGCCCATCAGTTTCTCTGCTTCCAGCGAGGAAGTCAGCTGCGTCACCACGACCTGGAAAATGATCGGCGCCAATCACCGCGTCTGCGTCTATGCCTTCGATGACCCAAAGATTCCCGGCGTCACCTGCCATGTCAGCCAGGCAAAAACCGGTGGCGTCAAAGGCAGCTTCGGGCTGGCCGAAGATCCGTCACAGTTCTCGCTGGCCTGCCGCCAGATCGGCCCGATCACGCTACCGGCAAAGCTCCCGGAAAGTGAAATTGCCTTTAGCGAAAACACTTCGTTATTGTTCAAGGAAACCGCCATCCACCGCACTTTCGACGAGAAACGCAAGGTGCTGGTCTACTTGGCGATCAGCCGAAAGGTTATCGAAGGCGCACCGGCCAATGCCATTTCAACGGTACCCATCCAGCCTTGGGGCGGCAAGTAGGCGTGAGAACTTCAATCAGCCATATCAAGCCCTATATCACCAAGGATGGCTCGGAGATACGTGAACTACTGCATCCAAACCAAGATGTGGTGCGCCAACAAAGTCTGGCAGAAGCCGTCATCCCGCCGTGGGCATCCACTCAGTTACACCGCCACCGATTGACCGAAGAAATTTATCACGTCACTCGTGGCTGTGGCCTGATGACGCTGGGTGACACGCAATTCGAGATTGCCGTCGGCGACAGCATCGCCATCGTGCCCGGTACACCGCATTGCGTTGAAAACAAAGGCAGCGAGGCGCTACACATTCTTTGCTGCTGCGCCCCGGCCTATTCACACGACGATACCGAACTGCTCTAAGCCCAGACTGGCTCAGACGCGCAAGGCCGGCAACCTGTCGGAGCGCAACACAAACTGCAGCGCCACCCCGTTATTGCAATAGCGCTTGCCGGTCGGTTGCGGACCATCGGTAAACACGTGCCCCTGATGTCCACCGCAGCGGGTGCAGTGATATTCGGTACGTGGGTAGATCAGCTTGAAATCGGTTTTTGTGGCAATCGCGCCCGGCAATGGCTCCCAAAAACTCGGCCAGCCAGTGCCGCTTTCATACTTTTTCGAGCTATCGAACAGCGGTTGATTACAGGCCGCACAGACAAAGGTGCCATCGCGTTTCTCGGCATTCAGCGGGCTGGTTCCCGAGCGCTCGGTGTCCTCCTCAAAGAGCACGCGATAGGCAGCCAGTGGCAGCAAAGCCGCCCACTCCTTGTTGGTCTTGTTCACCGGAAAACCTCCTTCTTTGGCAATTGCCGTATTGAGCAAAGGAAATGGCAATGCGGACAAACCCAGCAGCCATTTGAATGATTGACGACGATTCATGTGATTCTCCAAAAACAAGTAGTTATTCGTAAAAATCAGATTGCGCAAACCGCGCTAAATGCACGCCGACATGGCCACTGCCTGCAATACCCGTCCCTGTCGTACATCCTGCACCAGCGCCGCAACACCCAGATTGGCCCGCTTCCAGTCGGCGGGCAAATTAATGCTTTGCTTCCATGTCGCCCTGCCACTCTGTGCATCCAGTGCCACCGGCGCCGACCAGAAACGCACGACACGATCATGCTGCAGACTGACCCCGTGGTTCTCGCCAGCCTTCACATCACTGATCAGTTTGTTTTCATAAAGCACGATGATGCCCTCGTTCTGTTGCCCAGCCATGGCAGTCGGCGCCAGCACAAAACTCGCCTGCACCTCGACTGCTGCGCTCCCATCCGAACTCATCTGCAGATTGATCTGGGCGGCGGCCGGTTGCTCATTGATGCGCCTGATACGCTGCTCCAGTTCTGCCTGACTCCGCCATGAACGAAACTCCTTCATACCGGCAAATACCTCGGGGGTGTAGATCGTGCTACCGCCGGCGAGGCGGCTTAACTGTCGCTGACGCTCGGTGAACCTGGCTTGGGCAAAGCGGTCCTTCCAGCCGATGTAATCCCAGTAATCAACGTGCAGGGCGAGTGCTACCAGCTGTTCGGCTGCGAAATTTTGCGCCAGTTCCCGTAACCAGCGATCAGCCGGCGGGCAACTGTTGCAACCTTCAGAGGTATAGAGTTCAAGCAGCGCCACGGTATGCGCCGGACTCTGGTGACTGCAGGTCGCCGCCTCGGCCGCCATTGGCACAGCGAGACTGACGAGCAGTAAAACAGTGGCGGGGGATGGCATGACTGGCTCCTGAACGGTGTTTAACCATTAGTCGCCAGCAGCACAAAAAGCTTACAGCTTGTTGTGCAATTCGCTTTCGCTGCGCAGCCAGGCCCGGTAGAGGCGCAAGGCAACATGCGCATCGTTGGCAGCGTAAAGAATCTGGCGCTCAGAGAGATTAGGCAGTGCCCAGTTGCTGGTCCCGGTCTTTTTGGATTTCGCCAGTTTCTGGCCGAAGAAATGCGCCACCGCCACCTTGGCGCCGACCGTACCACGATGCCCGTCACCACGCAGCACCTCGCCGAGATCGAGCACATTGTTCAAGGTGATGCCGAGGCGGGACTTCAAGGCACTTTTATCGTTGCCCAGACCAAAACCGACCTTCAATACCATGGGTGATTCGAGGACGGTCTTCAAGGTCTCGCTGGCGTGCCCACGGGAAACTGGAAAAAGATAGGCACGGGCTTCGGTGGACAGTTGAACCAGATGCGGCCCGGTGGACACCTCCCCTTTCAGGAAAGTCGGCTTGGACTCCGTATCAAAACCTATCGCATCAGTCGCCATCAGCGCCTCGAGCGCCTCACCGGCCAGCTTCTCCGACACTACTAGGGTCACACTGGACAGCACTATGCCTGCGTAGGCGGGAAGCTCGGCAGCATTGAGCGATGTCCGGTTGAAGACGACCTCGCTCAAGTCAGCACTCCGCCATTCTGGCCTGCAGCCAGCGGCCAATGTCCTTCACTTCTTCCAGGCACACCGAATGCGGCATCGGGTATTCGTACCATTCCACTGGGTAGCCGTGCTGAATCAGGAAGTCCCGTCCGGCGATACCCAACTGTGGCGAGACCACATCATCTTCCATGCCGTGCGCACAAAATACCGGAATTTTCTTGTTGACCGCAGCAGCTTCATCGCTCAACAGGCGTGGAATCGGGATATAGGTCGACAGCGCGATCAGCCCGGCCAGTTTTTCCGGATGGGTCAGCGCCGTCGTGTAGGCCACGGCGCCACCCTGAGAAAAACCAGCCAGGAAAATACGTGCGCAGGGAATGCCGCGCTGATTTTCACGCTCAATCAAGCGCCGTATGGCCTCGCGTGACATCACGATCCCCGACTCATCGACTCGACGACTAGTGCTCTCCAGCGTAATGATGTCGTACCAGGCCGGCATCACGTAACCCCCATTGCAGGTCACCGGGATACTCGGCGCGTGTGGAAAAATGAAGCGCACACCCGGCTCACCGGCCAGGCCAAGCTCAGGCACCACCGGCTCAAAATCAGAGCCATCGGCACCGAGGCCGTGCATCCAGATCACCGCAAACTGCGGATCATCGCTGGTCGCCACTTCGATGGCTGGTAACAACTGTTCCACTGAAATCTCCTTTGGTCCGTACAAATCAGGCTTGCTTAAGCTCTGGAAACAAGACATCCGTAAAGCCGAAACGGGTGAAATCGCGAATCCGCATCGGGTAAAGCTTGCCGATCAAATGATCACATTCGTGCTGAACAACCCGCGCATGGAAGCCTTCGACGCTTCGATCAATACTCTGCCCATCCGGATCAAAACCCTGGTAGCGAATACGCGAAAACCTCGGCACCTCGCCCCGCAAACCGGGCACCGACAGGCAACCTTCCCAGGCCAGCTCTTCTTCGTCCGAGAGCGGCGTAATCAGCGGGTTGATCAGTATCGTCTGCTCGACCGCACCCGCCTCCGGATAACGCTCGCTTTTCTCGAAACCGAAAATCACCAATTGCAAGCCCACACCAATCTGCGGCGCCGCCAGGCCCACCCCACCAGCCGCCGCCATGGTGTCAAACATATCTGCTATCAACTCACGCAAGGCAGCGCTACCGAATTCTGTCACCGGCAATGCCGGCTCCAACAAACATGGGTCGCCCATACGCAGGATTCTTCTAACTGCCATCAATGTATCCTTGTGCTTTTAGGAAATTGGAAGTGTATGGGATCACGCGGACACAACAACATTTTCACCTGGCTAAAAAATCTGTTCGCTGGCAAAGCCGTGGCCGTGTGCGAAATAACGCAGGCCAGGCAATTGATCGCCGCCGTTGATCGCGGCGGCATCCCGCTCAATCCGGCCAAGGTCAATGCCATCGCCCGCAATCTTGGACTGGAGGTATCGCGCAAGGCGCCCGTGGAAGAAACCTTGGAGCGCATACGCAAGGCCGTGGCACGCGCCCACGAACCAACCCGATAGAAAAGCATCGACTACTGTACATTTATACAGTTATTGAGTATTCTGCTTCTCAAGGCAAGTCGTGATGACGATTTGCCGGTTCCCCGCAACAGGAATTTTCGAGAGGCATACTCAACATGAAGACATTTCAAAAGTGGTTTGAGCAACTTGCTGGTATTTCCCAAGGTGAGCTTGATCGTCTGGCGCTGGCAAGAAAGGTATTTGCCGAAGCACCATTCGATACCTCCAGCCTCGAAAAGCCCGCCTGCTGGCGCCGAAAATTTAATTCAATTTATCCGGTCGACCGCAACATTGCTTGAATTTTCGCCCACTTCCGCATGGACAAGGGTCGTTGCGGCCGGATTTTGGCTCTTCGCGCTTGACCGTGCTCGTGCTCCCCGGACGCTTGTTGCGCCAGAAGTTGTAAAGTGACTGCACGACCAGTGGCAGATTTTCCTGAATATCGGCCACCAGACGGGCCTCTTCCGCCGGCAAGAACCAGCGCTCACCACTTTTCTCGACGTCTTCCTTGAGCATGCCGTTGAGCATGAACATCGGCTCGAGCAATTCCGAGAGGTCTTCGGAGTGTTTGCCAGCATGTTCAAACCAATCTTCACCAAGGCCGGCGCCGAACACATAGGTATCAGCCCAAGCGGCGTAATCGTAGTCTTCACAGCTTTCATCCAGCGGGTAAAGCACTGGTGAAATGCTTTCGTCAGCCAGCAAGGCGGCGGCCAGATCATTGTTGAGTCGCATCAGCAACTCGATGGTTTCCACAACTTGCGCATCAGCTACATTACTCAATCCCTTGCCCAATGCTTCGGGCAACCAGACGGATGGCGCCACCGGCACCGGGCCGCTGACAACGGCACATAGCATGGCCTGAATTTCGTCGAGGCGCATCGAGTCGCCATCAAAAGCATCGGCTTCAAGAAGTTGTTCGAGACGGTCGAGATCGCTCTCGCTGAGTGGGTTGGGGTTCATTGGCTTTATCCTGAAAAATCTGCTTGAATCATAGCCGAGTTTGCCAGTCTTATCTCCCCCAAACCAGCCAAGAATTGCCATGCCAAAAATCGAAAAGCCCGACGCCGAGTGGCGCACCCAACTTACGCCCAACGAGTATCACGTCACTCGCGAAAAGGGCACCGAGCGGCCCTTTACTGGTCGGTACTGGGACTGCAACGACCCCGGCACCTATCACTGCACCTGTTGCGGCGCCCCGCTCTTTCGTTCCGAAACCAAGTTTGACGCGGGCTGCGGCTGGCCCAGCTTTCACACAGCGCACGATGAAAAACTGATCGATGAGCACGTCGACCGCAGCTTCGGCATGAGCCGTACCGAAGTCACCTGTCACGACTGCGGTGCCCACCTCGGCCACGTCTTCCCGGATGGCCCGGCGCCCAGCGGTCTGCGTTACTGCATCAACTCGGCCTCGCTCAAGCTGGACCAGGACAAACCCTGAACCTTTGCCCGCTGGTCAGATGAAATGACCCTAAGCCTCACCCTTTTTTGTTGCAAAACCGATGACCGCCGCTGCCCTGCCGCCCACTGCCCGTCACGACCTCGAAACCATTTCGCTGATTGGCTTCGTGCACGGGGTTTCACACTTCTTCCACCTCGTCCTGCCCTCCCTCTTTCCGTGGCTGATGGAAGATTTCGCCCTGAGTTTTACGGCGATCGGCATGACAATGACCGTATTTTTTATCGTCTCGGGCATCGGCCAGGCGGCTGCCGGCTTTCTCGTCGATCGCTTTGGCGCGGCGCGCATCCTCGGTGTCGGGATCACTTGCTTTGCGCTGGC
>CAXYZX010000030.1:0-20372 GCA_964293845.1 uncultured Dechloromonas sp. | reverse complement strand
GAGTTGAACCGGCAATGGCAGCCGTTGGAGGAAGTCGTCGTCAGCGCCCTGAAAACGCTGGAGCGCGCCTTTGCCGAGCATCGGATCAAGGTCTCGCTCGATGAAAACCTGCCGCTGGTCAACATCGACTCCGTGCTGATGGAGCGGGTTATCTACAACCTGCTGGAAAACACGGTGAAATACACGCCACCGGGCAGCCTGGTTGAAATCGGCGCCAACGTCATGGACAGGACAATCGAGGTCTGGGTTGACGATAACGGCCCGGGATTACCCGAAGGGAAAGAGGAAGTCATTTTCAAGAAATTTGAACGTGGGCAACCGGAAAGTGCCACCCGAGGCGTCGGTTTGGGACTGGCCATTTGTCGCGCCATCGTTGAAGCACATGGCGGAGAGATTTACGCGGTGAATCGGCCACAAGGTGGTGCGCGCTTCATGTTTACCTTGCCCAGAGGCAATCCGCCAGCGCTTGAAGCCGAGGAGGCTCTTTAAATGTCGACCGCTACACCCACCGTGATCGTTGTCGAGGATGAAGCCAAGATTCGTCGCTTCATCAAACTGGCCCTGGAAGCGGAGCAGCTGGATGTTTTCGAGGCCGATTCAGTGGCTCGCGGCCTGATTGAGGTCGGCACCCGGCAGCCCGACTTGGTCGTACTCGATCTCGGCCTGCCGGATGGTGACGGCATAGACCTGATCCGCGACGTACGGACCTGGTCGGATATTCCCATCATTGTTCTTTCAGCGCGCACCGCCGAAGCCGACAAGGTGGCGGCGCTCGATGCCGGCGCCGATGATTACCTGATCAAGCCGTTTGGTGCCGCCGAACTGCTGGCCCGCGTCCGGGCCCATCTGCGGCGGCGTTTCCGGGCCGGAACGACCGGCATGACGGTCTGCGAATTCGGTAATGTTCGCGTCGATCTCGGCAAGCATGTTGTCGAAAAGGATGGACAGCAGATCCACCTGACGCCGATTGAATTTCGACTACTGGCCTATCTGATTGCCAATCCGGATTCCGTCCTGACCCATCGCCAGCTCTTAAAGGCAGTCTGGGGGCCGTCCCATATCGAGGACAGCCACTACGTTCGCGTCTATATGGGGCATGTCCGGAAAAAGATCGAGGACGACCCGACGCGGCCCAAGTTCATTCTGACCGAATCCGGCATTGGCTACCGTTTTGTCAGCTAGCGATAACACCCAAGCAATCGACAGGCCCACTCGGAAGTGAAAGTCAGCTCTCCGATCACTTACCAACGCAGTTAAGCGGCCAACCCAGCCGCGAGAAAATCCATCAGTACCCGCACCCGATGCGGTATGTGGCGGTTGCTGGGCAGCATGGCGTAGATGCCGAGTTCGGTGACTGGAAAGTCAGCCAGAATCGCCTCGACCCGGCCATCAGCCAGAAAACTATCAATGATGAAATCCGGCTGCAGCGTAATGCCCAAACCCTGCGCCGCCGCCTCGGTCAGCACGTCACCATTGTTGGCATTGATCCGGCTGCGCACCGGAAAGCTCTGCAACTGGCCATCGACCTGGAATTCCCAGTTTTGCGCTATGCCGCCCGAGGTATAGCCCAAACACTCATGGTGGATCAATTCGGCAGGATGTTGCGGTCGACCGTGCCGGGCGAGGTAATTTTTTGAGGCGACCACCTGCATGCGCCCCATGCCGATTTTGCGCGCCACATCGCCGCCATCGAGACGCCGGGTGATGCGGATCGACAGATCAATCCCTTCCTCAATCAGCTTGACCCGGCGGTCGCTGTAATCCATATCCAGCCCGACTTCCGGGTAGCGTTGCGAGAAATCGATCAGTAGTGGTGCAAGTCGTTTGAGGCCGAAACTGAGCGGCAGGCTCATCCGGATATTGCCGCGCGGCGTCAGGCGTTCCTCGGCGACATCGGTTTCCGCCGCTTCAACCAGATTCAAGATCACCCGACATTTTTCGAGGTAAGCGGTACCGGCTGAGGTGAGCGACAGCCGGCGGGTGCTGCGCGCCATCAGCTTTATGCCCAGGTGCGCTTCCAGTCCGGCAATCTGCCGCGTTACCACCGAGCGCGCAACGCCCAATTGCTGTGCCACGGCGGCAAAACTGCCGAGTTCAGCAACGCGAACGAAGAGTTTCATCGCATCAAGCCTGTCCATTGTTGCAACTCCAGCAATAATGATTTGCAGATTGTCGGCTATTTCGCAGCAAGTAAGAAGCTTAAAGTGCAGTCATCGCTTCTGGAGTCAGCCCACATGTCACCTTCACCTACCGCTCTCTTTGTTCCACACGGCGCGCCGACCTTTGCGCTGCGTCCGGGTGCTGCCGGTGCCGCACTGACAACAGTTGTCCGCACCCTGACCCAGCCGCGCGCCATCATTATCGTCAGCGCTCATTGGGACACTGCCGTGCCAACCGTCAGTTTTGCCGAGCGTCCGGAAACCATCCACGACTTCTGGGGTTTCCCCGATGAGCTTTACACCCTGCGCTACCCGGCGACTGGTTGCCGCGAAGCAGCCAATGAAGTCGTTGCCGCGATCAAGGCTGCCGGATTGCCAGTTATTGAGGATGCCGAACGCGGACTCGACCACGGCGCCTGGGTGCCGCTGCGCCTGATGTTCCCGGAAGCCGATGTGCCGGTGATTCCGCTCTCGATCCAGAGCCGGGGTGGCCCGCAACAGGCCTACGCACTGGGTCAGGCGCTGGCGCCGCTCGCCGCCAAGGGTTTTCTGGTGATCGCCTCGGGCAACGTCACGCACAACCTGCGCGATTATCAGCAAGCGGCACAAAACAACGGGCAAACACCTGCCTATGTGCGCCAATTCACGGATTGGCTGGCCGAGCGCCTGGTCGCTCACGACATTCCTGCCCTGCTCGACTACCGTCGTCAGGCACCGGGCGCTGCTCAAGCCCATCCCAGCGATGAACATTTGCTACCGCTTTTTGTCGCACTCGGGGCTGGCAGTGAATCAGCGAAAGCAGAACGTTTCCATGCCGGGATCGACAATTACGTGATCGCCATGGATGCCTACAAATTTTTGCCCCAATAAGGAGGTTGACCGTGACAAACCACTACACCAGCACTGCCAAAACCCTGCACTGGCTGATGGCCATCCTGCTCTTCGGCCTGCTCGCCCTTGGCTTTTACATGCATGATCTGCCGCTCTCCCCGGAAAAATTGCAGCTCTACTCATGGCACAAATGGGCTGGCGTCAGCGCCTTCCTGCTGGTGCTGGTCCGCCTCGGCTGGCGCGTTACGCACATCCCGCCCGCGCTACCGGCCAGCATGCCAAAACTGATGCAGTTGGCTGCCCATGCCGGTCACTTGGCGCTTTACGGGTTGATGCTGGCGATTCCGCTCTCCGGGTGGCTGATGAGTTCGGCCAAGGGTTTCCAGACTGTCTGGTTCGGCATCCTGCCCATTCCTGATCTGCTGGGGAAAAACAAGGAACTCGGCGACCTGCTGCAGACCGTTCATATGAGTCTCAACCTGATTTTTGTTGCCACCCTCGCCGGGCACATCGGTGCCGCACTGAAACATCACTTCATCGACAAGGACGACATCCTCACCCGCATCTTGCCCCAGCATTCCAAGGAGATCTGACATGAAACGTATCGCCCTCGCCTTAGCACTCGCCACAACAATTTCAGCACACGCCGTCGAGTACACCCAGGTTCAGCCGGATAAAAGCGCCATCAACTTTGTCTATAAACAGATGAATGTTGCGGTCGACGGCAAATTCAAACGATTTTCCAGTCAGTTGAGTTTTGACCCGGCCAAGCCAACCGCCGCCAAAGCGAGCTTTGATGTCGAACTGGCCAGCGTCGATACCGGTGCTCAGGAAGGTGACGATGAAGTCGCCGGCAAGCCATGGTTCAACACCAAGGCCTTCCCAAGTGCCAAGTTTGTTTCAACCGGCGTCAAGGTGCTGGGCGCCAACAAATATGAAGTCACCGGCCAGTTGAACATCAAGGGCAAGACCCAGGATGTCGTCGTTCCCGCCACCTTCACCACCCAAGGCCAAAACGGCATCTTCGAAGGCAGCTTCACCATCCGCCGCGCTGATTTCTCGATCGGTGAAGGCAGCTGGGCCAAGTTCGACATTGTCGCCAATGATGTCCTGATCAAGTTCCGCATCACCGCAGCAAGTAAATAAACCCCAACCCACAACAGGAGAATCACCATGCAAAAATTGACCAAACTTTCCGCCGCACTCATCCTCGCCGCCACCGTTGCCGCCCCCGCGCTAGCTGCCCCCGAGACGTTCAACGTCGAACCAAACCACACCTTCCCGCGTTTCTCCTACAACCACCTCGGCTACTCAGTCCAGCTCAGCCGTTTTGACAAGACTTCCGGCAAGGTCGTTTTGGACAAGGCTGCCAAGACGGGTTCTGTTGATATCGTCATCAACACCAAGTCAGTGAGCACCGGTTCCGATGTCTTCAACGAGCACATTCAAGGCGAAGATTTCCTCGACACCGGCAAGTTCCCAACCGCCACCTTCAAGTCCACCAAAGTCGTTTTTGAAGGCGACAAGCCAGCCAAGATCGAAGGCAATTTGACCCTCAAGGGCGTCACCAAGCCGGTCACCCTCACCGTCACTTCCTTCCAGACCATGCCGCACCCGATGGTCAAGAAAGACGCACTCGGCGCCAATGCCTTCACCACCGTCAAGCGGACCGACTTCAATATGGGCAAGAATGCGCCTTACGTCGGTGATGAAGTGCGCATCGACATCGCCATCGAAGCGATCAAGGAATAATCAGCCAGCAGCAAATTTTGGTGCTGTAAAACAAAAACCCCTTCTATACTGTACCTAGTGCTGGTCGCTATTTTTACAGCGCCGGAGTCCGGTAAAGAGGGGGAATTCCTGTGAATCGTGAAACTGAAACCTTCCTGCCCTGTGCTCTCATCGTCAACATCCCGGAGATCGATGACCAGCATGCCGACCTCTTTGCACGGCTAAGCAAACTCAAGGATATTTGCATTGAGGCCAACACCCTGCCGGCCGGCGAGGCAGAATCAATACTCGAAACCCTGCGTGTTCATTGCGCCACCGAAGAGAGACTGGCCAAGGAATCCGGACTGGTCTTTACCGAGCATGCCAAGAAGCATAAAGACATGCTGACTGCGATCACCAAGGCGATCAAGGAAGTTCAGGAAGGCAAAACCGATGTCTTCAGCGTCCTGCGCTACGTCGAATACTGGTTTGAGCGACACATCACGGAAGAAGACCAGAATCTCGCACGGAATCTGCAACAGGTTTCAAGCGGGATGTTCGAGACTGAGCATTCATTTACCCACGCGCGTAGCTCGACAACACCACCAACCCAGTTCTCCTGAAACAGCTGCTCAGTTAAACAGCCGCTGCTGGATCTGATCTGGCATCGCTTCGCCGCGCTCGACGGTCACCGGCAACACCCCTATCGTCCGGCCATCCCCCGTTGCAACAATCAGTCGCCAGCTACCCGGTTGCGGGTTGAGCACCCAGGAATAACCACGAAAACCCCGTTCGCGCCCACCTGAACTCTGAAAACGATTCCGATAAGCGAGACGCCAACCAGCAGGCTCATAAACCTCCCAGCGATGTTCAAGCGTAGCCTTGACCCCCAACGGGGCGAAGATCGCCGAGATACCATAGAGACGCCCGCCCTCAGGCACATGCACTGTCGCTGCCTGATCGCGCCAGAACTGCCACGATGGCGCTTGCTCAACCTGCAACGCGTATCCCCCGGCCTCCTGAATAAACGCCTGACCAATGGCCAGATCACGTTTCACCAAAGGCACCGGCGCGATCATGTCGAGCTTCCAGGCGATCAATAGAGCAGCCCCCATTGCCCAGGCCGGCAGGATACGCCCTGGGCGCCCCGGAGCAATCAGGCGCAAACCATGTGCCAGCAGCACACCCGTTGCGGTCGACACGTAAAACCACAGCGGATTTAGACTACCCAGGATGTGTGGCAAAGCAAAATTGAACAGCAGAATGGCATTGAGTGAAAGCAGCGCCCAGGTCAGCGTAAAGCGTCGTCCATAGCGATCACCGGCAAATTCATTGGCCACCAGCAAGCTGCCGAGAAATGCTGCAGTCAGCCAGGTACCTATGTGTCCGGCACTCTTGAAGTAAAGAATGAAAAGAGCCGAAAAAATGCCGCCAAAGAAAAATTGCAGCAAAAGGTAAGGTGCCTGCCGCGCAAAACTGCGCCACCGTCGCCAGCGATCAATGGGTTCGACGTGCAAAATCTGTCCCTGCATTTCCCGGCGAGCCAGCAAAAGAATAAGCAAGGCGGCACCAAACAGGAAGGCACCCAAACGCCAGAAATCGATCACGCGTATGCGTTGCCCGAGGGTCAATGCATCCCAGACAAATCCGCCGAGAAATGCGGCAAGGGGGTAAAAACGGCGGAGCAGCCTCAAGTTATCCATCAATTATCTGGGAGTAGAATTCGTGCATAGCACTAGCCATCATTTCATCAATCAGATTTCTGCGAGTATTTCATGAGTAACATCGATCACAAACGCCTTGATCAAATTGTTCTGGGTGCCAGAAAAGCCAGCGACGAGCGTGAAAAAGGCTACCGCGAAAAGGCGCTCAAAATCTATCCATGGATCTGCGGTCGCTGTACCAGGGAGTTTACCCACGCCAATCTGCGCGAACTGACCGTGCATCACCGCGACCACAACCACGACAACAACCCATCTGACGGGAGCAATTGGGAATTATTGTGTGTTTACTGCCACGACAATGAGCATCAAAAACAGATAGAAGCAGATCGTGGCTATAACGATGGCCGGCTCAAACAGGTCAACAACGCAACCCATTCACCCTTCGCCAACCTGAAGTCCCTGCTGAAGACAGACACCACGGACTGAAACGATCTTTCCTGCCTAACTCGCTGCCATTCCGGTGAGCAAGTCGCCCAGACGGCGCACCTCAGCCTCCAGCGCAGCCACCCGATTTCGCAGATCAACAATTTCGTCACCAGCCATCCGCTCGCTGCTCGCCATGCGCGATGCTGTTGCATCAAGCATCGGCATTCCGGCCAAAAGATGCGCCCAACGATTCTCTCGCGACCCCGGCAAGCGCGGTAATTCAACCACCAAGGCACCGGCACTGCGGGTTGCCAGTTCTTCAAGAAACGCTTCAACGGCAGAAATATCTGCAAACGAATGCAAGCGTTCGCAGTTGAGCCGCAATTCGCCCGCCGTCTGCGGTCCACGCAACATCAACACAGCCAGCAAGGCAGAGGACTGAGTCGGGATATTGAGTTTTTTCTCGAGGCAATGCGCAAAGCGGACTACCCGACTCCCGCTAACCTCAACGACAAAACCCGCATCCTTCAAGGCATCAACGGCTTGCAGAATTTCCGGCTCACCGGCTTCAATCACCGGATTCCTGCTGGTTTTCTGGTTGCAACCCGCCGTCAGCGCATTAAGCGAAAGCGGATAAGTGTCCGGTACCGTACGCTGCTTCTCCAGCAAAGTACCGAGAACCCGTATTTCGAGGGCAGAGAAGGTGAAATCAGGATCAGTCATGATAAAAATCTTTCAGAAACGACTCAATATTCTGGAACTACTGCTTAAAAGACACTCAAGGCCATGCCTAGAAAACAAAAAAGCGCCCCGGAAGGCGCTTGATTGCTTGACTCTGGCCAGCTGCTAAACTGGCGGAGACGGAGGGATTCGAACCCTCGATGCAGGTTTTGCCCGCATGCTCCCTTAGCAGGGGAGTGCCTTCGACCTCTCGGCCACGTCTCCGTGTCCAGAACTCAACGAGGCGCGGATGATATAGCCTCCGCGCCATTAGGTCAAATTACTGATCAAGTCCGAAAGTACGATGGAGGACGCGAACGGCCAGTTCCAGGTATTTTTCGTCAAGAACAACCGAGATCTTGATTTCAGAAGTGGAGATCATTTTGATGTTGATGCCCTCGTCAGCCAGCGCCTTGAACATTTTGCTGGCAACGCCCGGATGGGAACGCATGCCGACACCGACAGCAGAAACCTTGCAGATTTTGCTATCGCCAGTTACTTCGCGCGCACCCAGTTTGGTTTTTACTTCTTCTAGAATCGCCTGAGCCTTGGAAAAGTCACCGCGATTGACGGTAAAGGAGAAATCCGTCGTATCGTCGTGGCCAACGTTCTGAATGATCATGTCGACATCGATATTGGCATCGGCGATGGCACCCAGGATTTGATAGGCGATGCCCGGGGTATCGGGCACGCCGAGAACGGTCAGCTTGGCTTCGTCGCGGTTGAAAGCGATACCTGAGATGATCGGTTGTTCCATTTTCTTGTCTTCCTCAACAGTGATCAGCGTACCTTCCCCTTCGTCCTGGAAGCTGGAAAGAACGCGCAATTTGACCTTGTATTTGCCGGCGAACTCGACGGAGCGAATCTGCAGCACCTTGGAGCCGAGGCTGGCCATTTCCAGCATTTCTTCAAAGGTGATGGTGTCGAGCTTTTTGGCTTCCGGCACGACGCGTGGATCAGTCGTATAGACGCCATCAACGTCGGTATATATCTGGCACTCGTCAGCCTTCAGTGCGGCAGCAAGCGCCACCCCTGAAGTATCTGAACCGCCACGACCTAGCGTCGTGATATTGCCTTCTGCATCAACCCCCTGGAAGCCGGCCACAACGACCACATTGCCAGCATCAAGATCGCGACGCATGTTGACTTCGTCAATGGAAAGAATTCGTGCCTTGGTGAAGGTACTATCGGTCAATACCTTGACTTGGCCACCGGTGTAACTCTTGGCTTTGCAGCCTATTTCCTTGAGTGCCATCGCCAACAGACCAATAGTGACCTGCTCACCAGTCGCCATGACCATATCCAGTTCACGCTGATCTGGATTGGCCTGAATTTCTTTGGCCAGCGCAATCAGTTTGTTGGTTTCGCCACTCATCGCTGAAAGGACGACAACAACCTGATGGCCTTGTGCCTGAAATTTTGCAACACGTCTGGCGACGTTCTTGATGCGCTCGGGGTTTGCGACCGAGGTGCCGCCGTATTTTTGAACTATCAACGCCATGGATTTATCCGGTTAAACGTTGGAAACATGAAAAAGAGGGCAGGATCTTACCTCACCCTTGGCTTTTTCCGAAGAATTGGCAATTACAGATCGGCGAGGACCCGCAAGTGAGCACCGACGCTGCGGGCCAAAGAGCTCATGACATAACCCCCTTCAAGCATGGAAACGATACGCCTGTCAGAGAATTCAGCGGCCAGCTTTTTAAGCTGATCGGTACACCAAGCAAAGTCCTTTTCGACCAGCTTCAAACCACCCATGTCGTCCTCGTAGTGCCCGTCAAAACCGGCAGAGATAAAGATCATCTGCGGCTTGAATTCGCGCAAACGCGGCATCCAGACCTGGGTGACCGCATCCCTGAATTCTTCGCCACCACAACCGGCCGCCAGCGGGACATTACACATGTTTGCCGCTGGCTTGTCGGCACCGCTGTAGGGATAGAACGGGTGCTGGAAGATACTGCACATGAGGATACGGTCATCACCTGAAACGCAGTCTTCCGTACCGTTACCGTGATGAACGTCAAAATCGATAATCGCCACGCGCTCCAAACCATGCACCTTCAGCGCATGCAAGGCAGCAACGCCAATATTGTTGAAAAAGCAAAAACCCATGGGGTTTGCCTTTTCGGCATGGTGGCCGGGCGGGCGAACAGCGCAAAAGGCATTTTCAATTTCACCCTTCATGACCAGATCGACCGCATGGCAACCGGCACCGGCAGCACGCAAAGCAGCCTGCCAGGTATGCGGGTTCATTGCGGTATCCGGATCCAGGTGCACGACACCCAGTTCAGGTGATGCGCGCTTGATACGCTCAAGATGCGATGCCGGATGCACGCGCATTAGTTGTTCAAAAGTCGCCAGAGGGGCGTCGTAATAAACAAAGTAAGCATCCAGCCCCTGGGCGATCAGATGATCGCTGATAGCCGTCAAACGCTGTGGACACTCGGGGTGATGCGAACCCATATCGTGCAACTGACAGTCGCGATGGGTAATGAAGGCAGTGGTTGTCACTTGTTCTCTCTCTGCAAACCGGCGCACTCGGCGGCGCTCGATAAATGTCATTATCGACCCAATCCGCAGACGGCTTCAAGCATTAGAATCGACGAAACGTATTTTTATGGTGCATCACCATGTTGGGTACTACACTTTCTGCGCTTAAACCGCGTACCGGCCCACTTGATTTCCTGCTTTCAGAGGCCGGGAAAATCATTCTCGGCAAGCATAGAGAAATTCGCCAAGCCTTGGCCTGCCTGCTTGCCGGAGGACATCTACTGATTGAGGACTTGCCAGGCGTTGGTAAAACGACCCTGGCCCATGCCTTGGCACGCTTGCTTGGGCTTGAATTTTCACGAATTCAGTTCACCAGTGATCTTCTCCCGGCTGACATTACCGGCGTTTCGATCTACGAACGTGACCGGGGAACGTTTCGCTTCCTGCCGGGACCGGTTTTTTCGCAAGTGTTGTTGGCTGATGAAATCAACCGCGCCACACCCAAGACACAAAGCGCCCTGCTCGAAGCGATGGAGGAGCAACAGGTTACGGTTGAGGGCGAAACCCGCGCTTTGCCCAACCCGTTTTTTGTCATTGCCACCCAAAACCCGGCGCACCAGATTGGCACATTCCCCTTGCCGGAATCTCAGCTCGACCGCTTCCTGATGCGTATCGAACTTGGTTATCCGGATCGCCTCGCCGAACGTGCCTTGCTTACCGCCGGTGGCCAACGCAACAAGTCCGACCAGCTCTCGGCTGTACTCGATGCTAGCGAAATCCCCAAGTTTCAGGCGCAAGTCAAACAAGTGCATGCTGCCGAGCCCTTGATCGACTATGTACAGGCGCTGATCGAAGCCAGCCGCCATGTCGCCAGTTTTCAGCACGGACTATCCCCACGCGCCGGACTGGCGCTGCTTTCCGCAGCACGCGCCTGGGCCTGGCTGGATGGCCGCAGCATGGTGCTGCCCGATGATGTACAAGAGGTTCTGCCAGCCGTCGCCCGTCATCGCCTGCGCTCGGTTCAAGGGAGCGGCATGGCGCGTGCTGAAGACATCGCCAGCCTGATTCGCAGCGTTGCCATCCCTTAGAACGTGAGTCTGGCAGCCAGTTTAAAGCAGCGCCTGTTTCGCTGGAAAAGCGATGGCAGTGGCACATTTCGCCTGAACCAGCGGCGCATTTTCATTCTGCCGACTCGCGCCGGGATGGTCTATGCCATCACCCTGGTTGCCATGTTTACCGGCGCAATCAACTACAACCTGGCGCTCGGCCATGCGCTGGTTTTTATGCTGACCGGACTCGGCCTGATCGGCATGCTTCACACCTTCCGTAACCTGTTTGCGCTGTGGATCACGCCAGGACAAAGCATTCCAGTCTTTGTTGGCGAAACCGCCTTTTTCCCCATGACGCTTCGTAATGACCGAAATATTTCCCGCTTAGGTCTGGTCCTGCAGGCAGATGGAGATCAGGAAATCAGCACCATTGTCCCGCCTCAGGATAGTAGCGGCATAGCCATACCGGTGAGTGCGAAGCAACGCGGCTGGCTGGTACTGCCCAAGGTCCGTCTATCTACGGTCTATCCGCTCGGACTTCTTTACGCCTGGAGTTACCTGCAGCCGGAAATGCGCTGCCTGATCTACCCCCAACCCGTGTTCACCGACTTACCGGCAGAACAATCTACTCAGGCAACAGGTGAGCGACATGGCAATGGCGGGCAGGAAGATTTCGCTGGCTTTCGTGACCACCAGCCTGCCGATTCGCTCCGTCATGTGGCATGGAAAGCCAGCGCACGAGACGGCGGCCAGCGCCCTTTACTGGTTAAGCAATTTGCTGGTGGCGCTGAACAGGAACTGAGACTGGATTGGCAGCTAACACCGGAAACTGTTGACAGCGAAACCCGCCTCGCCATTTTGACCGGCTGGGTACTTGCCGCCGATGCAACCAGTGCCTGTTACGGTCTACAGCTACCAGGACATGAAATTTTGCCCCAACGGGGTGCGCAACATCGCTTGCGCTGCCTCGAAGCTCTGGCGCTTTACCAGCCATGAGTACGCCTGCCCATCAAGCGCTCGATCATCAAGGCATTCCTTGGCTGTTTGCTGCATCACTGGCAACTACCTTGCCGCACACCTTGCACCAACCGCTCTGGCTTAGCGCCTTCAGTGGCCTGATTCTTCTCTACGCCAGCTGGCTTTGGTGGAATAACGAACGCTTGCCGGGCCGCTGGTTACTCGCACTTCTGGTTGGTATTGCCTGTGGTGGTGTGCTGCTCGAATTTCGTACCCTATTCGGGCGCGATGCCGGGGTCGCCATGCTCGTCCTGTTCATGGCGCTCAAACTGCTCGAGCTGCGTAGCCGACGCGATGCGATGGTCCTGGTCACCCTCAGCTACTTCCTTCTGCTCACGCACTATTTTTATTCGCAAAGCATCCCCACCGGCTTATGGCTGCTCACCGCCATGACGCTGGTTACCGCCGCCCTGATTCGCGTTCATGGCGGGCCGGCCAGCGCCTCCCTGGCTACACTACGCTACGCAGGTCTACTGACCTTGCAGTCACTCCCCTTTATGCTGCTCCTGTATCTCCTGTTTCCGCGCATCTCCGGCCCACTCTGGGGTTTGCCACAAGATGCTCACAGCGCACGTAGCGGCCTGACCAATCAAATGTCGCCGGGCAGCTTTTCCAACTTGGCACTGAGCAGCGAAATAGCTTTTCGCGTCCGTTTCGATGGCGAAATCCCACCCCGCGACAAACTTTATTGGCGCGGTCCGGTCATGGAACAGTTTGATGGCCGCATATGGCGGGTGGATGGCGGGAAGACCCGACCGCCACAGATCGAGGCAATCTCACCGCCGATCAGCTACGAAAGCACGATAGAGCCCAATCAGCAACGCTGGCTGCTGGCGCTCGACTCACCTGCCCCGGCACTGAAAAATTTCATCATCAATAACACGTTGACCGTAACAATTGGCCAAGCCATCGTTCAGCGCACTCGCTTCGCACTGACCTCAGTCACGGACTATCGCTACAACCTTGAAGAAGACCCTGCAGTCTTGCGCCGTAACCTGGCACTTCCCCCCAAACTCAATCCATTAACTCGCGCGCTGGCCGAAGGTTGGCAGCAGCAATCGACCAAGCCATCTGTTACGGTCAACCAAGCTTTAGCCCTGTTTTCTGCTCAGGAATTTATCTACACCTTGCAGCCCCCACTGCTTGGCGAAAACGGCATCGACGAATTTTTATTTCAAAGCAAACGCGGTTTCTGTGAACACTACGCTGCCGCCTTCGTTGTTCTGATGCGCGCCGCCGGCATCCCGGCACGCGTCGTTGGCGGCTATCAGGGGGGCGAACGAAACCCCGTCGATGGCTATCTGGTCGTTCGACAATCAGATGCCCATGCCTGGGCCGAAGTTTGGCTGAGCGGTGAGGGCTGGGTACGGATCGATCCCACCGCGAGCGTTTCGCCAAGCCGGGTCGAGGGCGGAATAGCGGCCGCCATGCCAAGCGGGGAACCGCTACCGGCACTACTCACCATGCGCTCAGACTTTCTGCGTACCATCCGCTATCGCTGGGAGGCAATCAACAACGCTTGGAACCAGCAGGTGCTGGGCTACAACCCGGAACGCCAGCGTGAACTACTTTCCCGACTAGGCCTGATCGAAACTAACTGGCAGAACATGAGCGCAATGCTCGCTGCCGTGAGCGGTGCACTTCTAATAACGCTTGCAGGGTGGATCTTGTATAACCGGCCACGAATCGACCCCGCCCAACGTCTTTGGCATATTGCCTTGAGACGAATAGCGCGAAGACAAGTAAACTACGCCCCTTGGGAAACCCCACTCGCACTGCAACGGCGGATTGAGGCTGAAAGACCGGAGTTGGCCAATGCCTTTGCTGCGGTCGTCAGTGCCTACCTGGCGGCCCGCTACAGTGCCATCCCAAGCGATTTACGAACCTTGCGCGAAGCAATCGCGCGACTACCCTGATGGAGAATGATTTGAAGCGAATTTTCGGCACACTGCTTTTTGCCGCCTGCCTTGGACCGACAACCAACGCCCTGGCCCTCGGCAACTTTGCCAGCAATCCTGAAGTGATCGCCTTTTCCCGGGACATGGAACAGCGGCACGGCTTCAATGCCGACACCCTGCTCAACCAGTTTGCTCAGACACAAAGCAATCCCAAGGTGTTGCAACTGATCAAACCGCCAGCCTCGCCCACTCAACGCTCCTGGGAGCGCTACCGCCCGCGCTTCCTGAATAGCCAGCGTATCGAAGGCGGCATCCGCTTCTGGCAGGAAAACCGCATCGCCCTGACCCGCGCCCGTGCCATGTACGGCGTGCCCGAGGAAGTCATCGTCGCCATCATTGGGGTAGAAACCGTCTATGGCAGAAACACCGGCAACTTTGGCGTTCTGGAAGCACTCGCCACCCTCGCCTTTGATTACCCAAGACGGGCTGATTTTTTCCGCGAAGAGCTTGAGCAATTTTTATTGCTGGCTCGCGAGAATGACATGGATGCACTCACCGTCAAAGGATCGTTTGCCGGAGCCATCGGTATTCCCCAGTTTATGCCCGGCAGTCAACGACGCTATGCCATCGATTTTGATGGCGACCAGAAAGTTGATCTGAGTGGCAGCGTAAATGACGCCATCGGTAGCGTCGCACGCTTTCTCGAACAACATGGCTGGCAAAACGATCAACCTGTGGCAGTCATGGCCAAGATCAATGGAGAACCAGAGCGTGCCCTTATCGAGGCCGGTATTCGGCCCAGCTTGAAGGCCTCTGAGCTAGCTCAGCGCGGCATTTCCGGCAATGCAGATGAGTCGGCAACAGTAGCGCTGATTGATCTGGTCAGCCCCGGTCGTGCAACTGAATACTGGCTGGGTTTTGAAAATTTTTACGTAATCACTCGTTACAATCGCTCAAGCTTCTATGCGATGTCAGTGTTTCAACTAGCTGAAGAAATCCGTAAACGCACGCTGGCTAATTAAAGTATCTGACCAAGTGGGGCTAAATGCCCCCCACACAAACAGGTTATTTACCTTTTTTCTTGGCGCTTGGCTTTTCCGAAATTTCGGGTTTGACGGGCTCTTTTTCTTCATGCGTAGCAGCCTGTCCATAAATCAGTTTTCCGTTGGACGTTTGCTGATCATCGCGGAATTCACCTTCCCAATAATCACCATTTGACCAAGTCAGACGTCCTTGTCCATGCTTGTTTCCCGCCAGCCAGGCGCCAACATAAACATCACCGTTACGCAACGTATAGGTACCTGTTCCGTGGGGCTCACCCACCTTGAAATCACCTTCATAGCGATCCCCATTGGTGTACTGGAGGCGGCCACGGCCATTGATCATGTCGTCAGCCCACTCGCCTTCATAACGCTGCCCATCACGCCAGGTGAAAATACCTTTGCCTTGTTTTCTCCCCGCCACCATCGTGCCTTCATAGCGATCACCATTGGTCCATTCGATCACACCTTCACCGCTCATCGCACCGCTTGAGCGGTCAAGCGAGATTTTACCGGTGGCGGTGAAGCTATCCGTCTTGATCACACGATCTTTGGATTCAGCGTAGGGATCAGGTGTGCCGCCTGCTCTGGCCAGTGCCGGCTGTTGCTCGGAGGCAACTGGCTGAGCCGCCGATGGTGCCTGCGGCGCTGGAGTTTCGACTTGTGGCTTGGCAAGAACAGCGGTTGCCGCCTTGTCAGCGGCAAGGCCAGGTGAGTCCTGTGGCATCTGCTTGGCAATTTGTATCACTTCCTGCACCTTGGCAGGCGCCGGTGTCGGCGTAACAGATGGCCGTTCGGTCGGTCTTGTCACGGTCTGAGAATTAAGAGCGACGGAGGGGCGACTGCCGGGCAGGAAATAAAACTCCCCGGTCATTGATGAAGACTCCCAAGGCATTTGAGCGTCACGCGTCGCGCGCGCCACTTCCTTGCGAACGTTTTTGAAAACCTGTTCGATGGTTAATCCAGGCTCCTGAATAAACTTCAATAGTGCCTGGGTATAGAGTCCATTACGGCCATCACCATCAGCGGCCGTTTTACCTGGCGCTGTCGAATAGGCAATCAGGCTACCTTTCGGTGCCTCCATTTGGGCCAGACCGGCAGCCCCCAGGCTACGGCTTGCCCGACGCTCAAACGGATTATTTCGACACGCGTCAAGGATGACGACGTTCAATTCGCTGTTGCTCAATTGGTCAAGCACACCATCGACATCCACAGATTCGACACGAACCATGGATTCGCTCTTGATTTCCGCGTCAATCGGAATCAGGTAGTTTTTTCCACGCACTTGCAAGCCGTGGCCCGCATAGTAAAACAGTGCGACGGAATCGTGGGTCAACAGTTCGCCAAACTCGGCAATCGCACGATTCATCTGCTTCTGTGTCGCATCAATTGCTTTGATTACCTTGAAGCCTGAACGCTTGAGCGCAGCCTCCATGTCATTCGCATCATTTACCGGATTACCAAGTGGCGCCTCTTTATATTTTGCGTTTCCAATAACCAATGCAATACGACGCTCTACCGAATGAGCGGGCGAGTAGACGAACAGGGAAAATATTGCGAGCACCAGCAAAGGGGCAAAAAAGCGCTTGAACATCTGGAAACAGCGTCTCTCGAGAAAAACCACGTTAACTGTGTGACTATAGCAAAGAATCTCGTGAAATACCGCCCCGTTTGATGATTTTGCGTAATCGATCAAGCCCTTCCATCTGAATTTGTCTGACACGCTCACGGGTCAGACCCAAATCAGTGGCAATCGTATCGAGCGTTGCCAGATCGGCATTATTGAGGCCATAGCGGCGCTCAATTACAGCGCGCTGCCTTTCTGTAAGCTGCCCTAGCCAGTCGCCGAGCAAAGATCCAAGTTCATTCGATTGTAATAAAAGCTCGGGATCTGCACCATTTTCGTCTGCAATCGCCTCACCTATCGTATGACCGGGGTCAATTTCCAATGGCGCATCAAGCGAAGCAATGTGCTCATTAAGCATCAGGATGCGCCGAACATCGGCCACAGGCCGATCAATCAGCGCCGCAACACGCTCAACCGAATGATCGCGAGTTTCAGCAGATTCCAGATGGCGTATTGCACGCAAAACAACATTGATTTCCTTAACAACATGAACTGGCAGGCGTATGGTGCGCGACTGATTCATGATGCCGCGCTCAATGCTTTGGCGTATCCACCACGTTGCGTAAGTGGAAAATCGAAAACCGCGCTCCGGATCAAACTTTTCGAGAGCATGAATCAGGCCAAGATTGCCCTCTTCGATAAGATCAAGCAGAGGGATCCCACGATTCAGATAATGTTTGGCGATATTCACAACCAAACGCAGATTGTGCTCAATCATCTTCTGCCGTGCCGCAAAATCCCCTGCCGCAACAAGGCGAGTAGTCACCAACTCTTGTTCTGGCGTCAATAATGGCTTGGCGCCAATTTCATTCAGGTAAAGCTGGGTAACATCCTCGAGAAGCTCGATTTCCGGCGGGATTGACTCCGGCTCGGGAAGCACGATTGCCTCATCAGGCTCACCGTCGAAATCTTCGTCTTCCTGAGACTCCTCGGATTCCGTCATCTTTTTGGCAGATAAGGCATAGGATCGATAGGTTTGCCCTGCTTACGAATTTCAAAGTGAAGCTTCACTGCATCGGCATCGGTATTACCCATCTCGGCAATTTTCTGACCGCGGGTTACCTGATCCTTCTCCTTCACCAAAATCTTGCGGTTATGCGCATAGGCCGAGAGATAAGTTGCATTGTGCTTGATGATGACCAACTCGCCATAACCACGCAGACCAGCACCGGCATAGACCACTTTTCCGTCAGCAGCTGCCAGGACGGGGTCGCCCGACTTTCCCGAGAGATCAACCCCCTTGTTGCCAGAATCACTATACGGTGCAATCAGCTTTCCATTGGACGGCCACGCCCAAGAAACTTCATCAGGTCCAGTCGGCGGCGCAGCTGTCGCCACAACTTCTGGTTTGACTTCAGTTTTTGGTTCGACCCGCGTATCCGTAACCTTAGGCACCTCAGCAACGTTATTCAGGCGGGCATAAGCCTCATCTGAATAGGGCTCTTTACCAACCCGGGGCTCACGCTTGAGATTCCCATTGGCTGGCGTAGCCGCCATCGGCACAGAAACTAATGCAGGGGTGGTATCAAGAGAACGTGACTCGACTAACGGCGCGGTCGAAATTGGACTTGCCACAACGGAACCAGTTACCTCTGCCTGTGGTGGAGCTATGCGCAGAACTTGCCCCTCCTTGATCGTATTGACATTGGTAATATTGTTCCAAGCCGCAATATCGCGATGATCCTGCCCGTTATCCAAGGCAATTCGATACAAACTATCACCCCGCTTGACGGTGTAATAACCAGGCCCGCTTGGCTGTGCAGTTTGAGTACCGGCTCTCGATTGTGAAGAAGAATTGCGGTCAATTGCAGGCGCAGGAGGCTGCGACATGCACGCCGCCAGCAGTAGAGTAGAAGCACAAGTTACCAAAAGACGAATCATTGCATTCCAGCCAGAAGTGGGACAAAGCGTACCGAGTCGAGGCGGGTTTCAACAAAACCCTGCGGGGCGTGCTCGATAAAGCAAAGATACTGCTCCACCGTACCTATTGGCAAGATCAACCTGCCACCCGGCGAAAGTTGTTCGAGCAGTGGTAGAGGTATCTGCGTACCGGCGGCCGCAACAATAATACTGTCAAAAGGCCCCGCCTCAGGTAGCCCAAATTGACCATCGCCATGTTTCAAACGAACATTAAATTGCTGAAGGACTCGCATGTGAGATTTTGCCTTTTCAAGCAACGGCCCCAAACGCTCAACCGCATACACGTCACTACTTAATTGCGCCAGAACTGCTGCCTGATAGCCACACCCAGCGCCAACTTCAAGTGTTTTACCTATGGTCTGACGCCCATTGAGCAGAAGCTCTATCATCCTGGCAACAATAAACGGCTGAGAAATCGTCTGCCCCATACCCAAAGGCAGGGCGGTATCTTCGTAAGCTCGAGATGCAAGCGCCTCTTCGACAAAGATATGCCGAGGCACCTTGGCCATTGCAGCCAATACCGCCTCATTTCGTATACCACTCTCTCGCAGACGCTCAATCATGCGCGTACGAGTACGCTGCGAGGTCATTCCAATACCGTGTGAATGCCCTGAGCTCATTTCATCCAATGCTGAACAACAGACATCTGTGCATTGTGTGTCAGATCGATTTGCAACGGCGTTATTGATACGTAACCACGCTCGACAGCATTAAAGTCTGTTCCTAGCCCTGCGTCTGCCGCGGCGCCTGCAGCGCCAACCCAATAAACCGTCTCATTTCGCGGTGACAGCATTTTAACAACCGACTCAGCCTTGTGCCGGCGTCCAAGGCGCGTTACTTCGCTCCCTTTCAATTCGAAGTACGGGACATCTGGCACATTTACATTCAGCAGAACCGGTTCGCAAATTGGCTGGCGAATAAACCGCTCAACCAGTTCACGAACCACTTGTCCTGCTGTTGCAAAGTTATTACCTTCAAAACTAGTCAACGAGACAGCGATTGATGGAATGCCTAATAAATATCCTTCTGTCGCAGCAGCTACAGTTCCTGAATAAATTGTATCGTCCCCCATATTGGCGCCATGGTTAATTCCGGAAACGATAATATCGGGTAAGGAGTCCAGCATCCCTGTCACTGCCAAATGGACACAATCCGTTGGCGTACCATTTACAAAATAGAATCCATTTGTAGATTTTTTGAGCATCAACGGACGATCAAGCGTGAGCGAGTTACTCGCCCCACTACGATTTTGCTCAGGCGCCACAACAACTATCTCCCCAAGTCCGGTCAACGCCTCAGCCAGCGCCTGAATACCGGGAGAAAAATAACCATCGTCGTTACTCAACAAGATACGCATATTAAACGCTAAGAGCTTCTATGGTTTTTCCGCTTACCAACCAAGCTTCAACCCATTTCGGTTTACGGCCACGACCAGTCCATTCAAGAGAACCATCCTCTGGATGACGGTATTTAACCTTAACTTTATTTCCTGACGAGATTTTAACTTTTGATTCTTTCGTGACTAATTCCTCTAACGCATATCCACGCGCTTTGGCAAAGGCACGAACTTCATTGAGAATATTGACTTTATCCTGCGCCTCTCTACGCTTTAATTCGAGAGGGATCTGCTGCTGCAGATCACGCAATTCAGAAACCGAAAGGGTGGACAAATCCATGATTACCTCCTGATTGATTAGGGTGAAAACAATTTAATTTGTCTTAATCAGATAATCAAGAATTAAAATTAAAAAACCGGCATAAGCCGGTTATTTAATTGGTCGGGGCGGCGGGATTCGAACTCGCGACCCCTTGCACCCCATG
>CAXYZX010000029.1:0-20761 GCA_964293845.1 uncultured Dechloromonas sp. | reverse complement strand
GAAGTGATTTCGGGTTGTGCGGAGAGGCCGGGATTATACCTGAGGGAGTGCTCGGAAATCGGCAATGGGGGCGAACGCCTACGGCCCGCGCTGTACAATCCGCTTGGCGATGACGGGGGCTACAGGCAGTGCGATGGAGCCCGCCAACTACGTCTGGCCAACTCGTTTTTTTCTCACTTTATTCAAACCACCGAGCTTGCCTGTTTTAGACATTTTCCTGCAACCCTCCTCTACAAGACTAATGAAATCTCCTGCATCCGAAAAGTAATTCTTGAATGCCAATCGCACTTCATCGCTCGTATCTGCCCTGACCAAAACGACATCGCTATCAGGAAATAACTTTTCTAATTCGAACAGGCCCGAAGAGCATCTTTTGCATCACGAAAACTTTTTACCTCAAGCTCACGCAAACCAGAAAATATAAGAATTGCATTGCGTTGCTCGGTCACCGCTTTATCTGCGGCGTTTAGTGCACGCAAGGTATTAAGCAACCCTAACGCCTTGTCGAGTTCCAAGAATTTTGTAACCACCTCCGCATCGGGAAGGTCAGGAAATGGACCCTTGGCATTCTCATATGCGCGCGCCAAAATTTCACTGGCTAAGGCCATTGCACATTCGTATCGATCATCACCTTGCCGAAACTTTGGTTGGCTCTCCGCAATAAAACCAATAACTTCAACCGCCGTCGCCCAAGCATGCTGAACAAGAGTGCGGTACTGAATCTCCAAATAAAGCCCTGCAAGTGGCTTCCCCACTTCAGAGTTTACGTTGTATTCATACACATCATGGATACCACGATAGCCAGTTGGCTTCGGAGATTGTATGTAGTCGTACTTATTTGCCTCATTGCATCGTTTGTGCTTGAAGCGCGCCTTATGGAAATCAGTACGAAAGGTCGAAAGTTGAGTTACGTTCTCAAAAATCAACCGACAACCAGCGATGTCATCCATCCGGGACAAAAGCATTCTCGGAAGGCGATCAAGTTTGTCAAAAATGGTTCGTTTTCGCTTGTGCCGCTGCGCAACCGTTATATTGGTCTGCTTAGTACGATTTCGTAGAATCGCTTGAAACGTATTTAAAACCGGACGATGTGCTGCACGCCACTCCTCAATAACCTTCAGATCTTCCGATGTTTGATTTCTGGCTCGTACATTATCACCCGCTCTATTTACACGAGACTTTGAGCCACCGGGAAAATCAATTTTCAATTCTTCAGCCATGAATAAACCTTAAGGCGATAACGAAAATGGAAGGTGGGAAATTTTTTAGGGTATATATCCTACAAATCCAACCAAGCATGAGCCTCTAACAGTACGAAATCATACCCGGAAAGCATCAAACAAGCTGACAAGAGACACCCATTAGCCGGCCTGTGTCAAGCGGGCAAGCGAATCCAGGCGGCGTCAGCCGCCAATTTTTGATCAATCACTACGACCAAACTGCAGTTTTGGAGCACACCCGTTTCTTCGATACTTGGCTGCGACGAATCGCGCCAGACACCCATCAGGATCAAGCGAGCGGCGATGAGTCTGCCTGTCGCCCTGGCGGCTTCGCCGCCCCAGAAGAACGTTGGTGCCGTTGCGTGTCCAAGGGATGCTTCACATTCGCGTGGCTGCCGACAAGTCGGCGCCAATCCGTTTCTGGCTCACGTTCCGGGCGATCCGTTTCACTGCAAATCGGTGACGGCGACACGGCATCCAATTCATTCGCAATGGCTGAGGCTCCAGTCTCTTGCTTTGGCTTGCCGGCCGCCGTCATTACTCAGGCAAAGCAGCGCGTAACGTCAAATGGCTTGCGCTCCTTCAGTATGTGGAAGCACGCTCGGGCCAGCTTGTGCGCCAGCGCCTTGATTGCCACCACGTTATTGGTTCTTGACTTCTTTCGTTCGTAAAACCGCTTCGCCTCCACACAGTAGCGCATCGCAAAGTGGGCGGCCTCAATGAACGCCCAGGACAGGTACTTGTTACCGTTCTTGGTGTTTCCCTCGCCCTTCTTCTTCCCATTGCTGGTGTGCTGGCTATCGACACAGCGCGCATACGAAGCAAAGTTTCCGGGACTGGCGAAGCGATCAATCGATCCCGTTTCCAGTAGGATCGTCGTTGCCAATATCCGGCCAATACCCGGTATCGTAGTCACAAGATCGTACTCGGTTCCACGCACCGCCTTCTGAAGACGCTTTTCCAGCAGGTCAATCTGCACGCTCAAGGTATGGATCACGGCAACGTTGGCCTTGACCGCCAAGGCCACATCCTCCGGGACAGGCATCTGATCGACCGTTTCTACCGAAAGGCGCTTGACCTGATTGCTACTGATTCGGGCACCTCGTTCGCGTGCCGTGATGTTTTCCACCGCCAGAATATGTTGGGTGCGGCTTCGTACCAACTGCATTCGCTTCCTTCCCAAGTCGCGCAATGCTCGTTGCTCCCGTGGCAAGATCGTCGCCGTCGGCAAAATTCCCAGTCGCAGCAGGTGGGCAAGATGGCGCGCATCAGCCTCATCGCCACTATGCTTCAATCCTTCATATTTCTTGATCGCCGAACAGTGGGCCAAATGTACCCGGTAGCCGGCTTCCTGCAGACCATCCACCAGCCAGTACCAGGTTGTACGTTGATTCCACGACAACGCCCACTAACTCATCGCGCCACGGCAATAGAAACCTCAATATTGTCGCAAGGTCGTTGGGCAGCCGCTTCTCCGCCATCACCCGGTCCTCTTCGTCCGTCACCGTCACCACGCTGTTGTTTGAGTGCAGGTCAATTCCGCTATATTTCATCTCAACCTCCCGTTCGTTAGAGAAAGTTCGCAAACTCACTTTAACTTCACCGCTACCGCGGTGGCGGGAGGCCGGCTAGATGATTTTCATTTACCTCATCACGCCCAGCAAATCCGGCCGTTTTTCCCGCAACCAAGCCTGCGTATGCTCGATCAACCGTTGTGCCTGTTCGCAACACTCCAGCACTGCCGCATCGGTCACTGGATCACCTTCATAGTCATTGAGGTTGCGCTGCTTGCGCAAGGCATCCAGCACAATCACGACATCCTGCGCGACTCCCATGCTTTTGGGTAATACCTGCAAGGCAGTCTGGTGATGGCCGGGCTGGCTGGTCGAGGTGCGGTAGCCATTAGCCCACAAACCAATCATCGCGCATTGCATGATCGCCTTGTAGGCAGCATCGAAGCGGTTTTCAGAACTCAGCGCCGCAATGCCGGCATCGACCAGATTGCGCTCGGCGGCTGCGAGCAGACGTTGCACGCCAGTGGCGCTTGCCTCAAAGCGTTGCAGCTTGTGGATGGCCAGCAAGTTTTCCAAGGTCATCTTCGGTTCCGATCACGAATAGTTTGGGTTTGGCGAGCAGTTCGCGGATGAAAGGATCGTCTGTAGCGAGGCGCTTGGCAAACTCCGGCGTGCTGTAGATGACCGGGTTGATTTCCCGTTGCAGGGTTTGCTGCGCTGGATAGAGCGCCTTGACCACATCGGCAAAGCCGGGCGTGCCAATCAATAGAAGATCGACATCGCTACCAGCATTCTCCTCTCCGCGTGCCAGCGAGCCGAAAACAAAGGCGAGCGCGATTTCGCCAGCCAAGGATTGCAGGGCATCTGCCAGGACATCGACCAGCCCGGTAGTTTTGCGAAACAGGCTGGCGAGTTCAGGAAAAACCGGGCAGGCGCGATTGGCCTGATAGCGCACCTGGTTGCCCTGCTCCTCGCGCAAGAGCAGACCGGCCTGGGCCAAACGGGTCAGTTCCTTATGCAGCGTACCGGCACTGGTTTCAGTCAGACGGGCCAGTTCCCGCACGTAATAACTTGAATCTGGATGCAACAACAGCAGGCTCAAGACCCGCTGGCGATAGCTCCCAAACAGCAGTTCGATTAACATTATCGCAGCTCCAATTGCTACGAATGTAGCTTTATTTGCTACGTAATGCAAGTTTTCAAACTATTACGGTCAACGCGAAAAATAGCTGTTTTTTTGATTACCCTCTCTCCACAATCCATCTCGTGGAACCATAATCCAACGGTCAAGTCGAATCAGCCGCCTATTCGTCAGTCAGCACCCTACTCCAGAAAAAATGCAAACAACCCCCACCGGCCCCGCCTTCTTCAATTTCGACAACAGTTACGCCCGCGATCTCGATGGTTTTTACCGGCTCGTGCAGCCTGAAGGTGCCTCTAGGCCGCAGCTAATCCGCCTCAATCGCGAACTGGCTGAGGAGTTGCAGGTTGATGCGGAACAACTCGCCGGCCCGGAGGGTGTTTCGGTACTCGCCGGCAATCTGCTGCCAGCCGGGGCCGAGCCTCTGGCGCAGGCCTATGCCGGTCACCAGTTTGGTGGCTTTTCACCGCGCCTCGGTGATGGACGGGCGCTGTTGCTGGGCGAAGTGATCGACCGACACGGCAAGCGACGCGATATTGCCTTCAAGGGTTCCGGGCGCACGCCATTTTCACGTAGCGGTGACGGCAAGTGCGCACTTGGTCCGGCGCTACGCGAATACCTGGTCGGCGAGGCGATGGCGGCGCTTGGCATTCCTACAACGCGGGCGCTGGCCGTGGTCGCCACCGGCGACATGGTGAGCCGCGAGCGCGCGCTGCCCGGCGCGGTGCTGACCCGCGTCGCGGCCAGCCATTTGCGGGTTGGCACTTTCGAATTCTTCGCGGCGCATCACGGGCCGGAAAAGGTCAAGCAACTCGCTGACTTCGCCATTCGCCGCCACGATCCGCAGCTAGCCGAGCACGATCAGCCTTATCTGGCGCTGCTCGAAGCGGTGGCCGAACGCCAAGCCGAACTGATCGCCCGTTGGCTGGGTGTCGGCTTCATTCACGGGGTGATGAACACCGACAACATGACGATTTCCGGCGAGACCATCGACTATGGACCCTGCGCTTTTATGGAGGCTTACAGCCCGCGTACGGTGTTCAGTTCGATCGACATCGCCGGGCGCTACGCTTATGGCCAGCAAGCCAACATCGCCCAGTGGAACCTCACCCGCCTGGCCGAAACCTTGCTGCCGCTGATCGATGACGACAGCGAGCGTGCCGTTGCCCTGGCTACCGCAGTGCTTGAAGCCTTCCCCGAGCGCCATGCCCATCATTGGCTGAAGGTAATGCGTGACAAGCTGGGGCTGGATCAAACCGGAAATGTTACGGTCGACCGCAAATTGGCCACTGATTTTCTTGAACTGTTGCGCCAGCGGAAAATTGACTTCACCAACGGCTTCCGCGCCCTGTTCGACGCCGCCAATGGGCAGCCAGCACCGCAACACCATTTGTTTGGCGATGACGCTCAATTTGTTCTCTGGCAAAACGCCTGGCAGACTCGCCAGCCACAGCGCAGCGCGCAGCAAATCATCACGATGAAACATGCCAACCCGTGCTACATCGCGCGCAATCATCAGGTCGAAAATGCGCTCGAAGCCGCCGTCGAGCGCCTGGACATGGCGCCTTTCGAGCGCCTGCTGGCGGTACTGCAGCAGCCTTTCGATGCTCGCCCCGAGGACGCCGCCTATGCCGAACCGGCGCCCTTGGCGGTGACCGCGATGTACCAGACCTTCTGCGGTACCTGAGACACGACAAGCAGAAAGGCATCCGCCCGGCTCTGAGGCCAAAACTCTGGCCTATGCGTTCTTCAGGAGTGCTGAGGCTAATGCTTGATGTTTGGCAAGCGCCACTGAAACTCCGCGCGAGCCCTGCTGGACGGCCTATTACGCTAATCCGGAATTCTGAAATCGCACTTGGTCTACCCCCTTGGCCGACGCCGGGGCACCAAAGCTCAATTGACCACTGCCATACAAGGCCAGTTCCTTACGGTGCACGAGAACCTCAGCCTGCCCATCGATTTTGACGAAGGTACCGTTGGTGCTTCGGTCCACAAACACAAAGCGGTCAAGACGGCGCTCGATAGACCCGTGCATGCGCGAGCATCGACTATCACGCATCACCAAGTCACAATTTGGCATGCGCCCAATGCTGGTTAGCGGACGATTTTCATCCAGCAGAATGGCGCTCCCCTGATGATGCACGAAGAGCTGGCCTGCGCTTCGTCCAAACTGCGAAAGTGCAACCCGTAGCGCTACCGGATCGCGCTCTTGCCAACCTACATTGAATACACCTAGCCGTCTTTTACCGCAATTAAGTGCAAGGTCAGGCACACTATCCATATACCAGTGCAACCAATCGAATACCTTGGCGCGCCTGGGTACACTGAGCAAAATATGTCCGGGGTCAGTTAGCGAGGAAAGGCTAACGGCTGGATTAACACCGGTGCTGGGAAAATAACACTGTTCCCTGGCTTCATGTCCGGTACAAATACCAACTTTTACGCCTAGCGATACACCGGATGATGGGGGCAAATCCAGCACACGGTGCTGCATTTCGATTGCTGACTGGAGTGCATCCAGACTGCCCTTGAAAAATGCCATCAAACCGCCATCCTGGCGTCTGATCAGGTTTCCACCATGAATTTCCACCGAACGCTGAATACGCTTTTCACAGCGTCCGACGGCATAGGCCGCTTCCGGTACATCAGAACGAAGAGAAAGCCTTTGAGCACCAACGACGTCAGCACTGATGACGGATAACCCTGTGTTTTGAATCACCAAACCGACCACTTTACCCCCGCAGACCAAATGACAATAAGCTATACGTGGGGATGATCGCACGATTTTTCAAGCCGCGCCAGCATGCCCAAGCGACAGGCATCTCGAGCGCTGCCAATCGAATTGGCAAGCACCGAACAATCGATTTACTCGCTCTTTGGTGCTGAACTTCTCGCTCCGTGATGAATACGCTCCCGCTGATCAAAAGAGCAATTTCATACAGCCTATCTGACACTGACTTCAACCCGACGATTCCTGGCTTCCGCCACTTCATCATCCGTAGGCACGAGTGGCTCACGTTCGCCACGCCCGGCAATTTCGACAACTTCCTGTTTGACCCCGGCACTGATCAGCAACTCGCGAACCGCTGAAGCACGTTTGATTGAAAATACATCATTACTTTGTTCACTACCGACGCGGTCGGTATGGCCGATGACGCGAATTTCTCCACCAGAACGCGCTGCCAGATCAGTCTTGATTCTCTCGAATACCTGAAGTGATTCAGGAGTCAGCGTATCGCTGCTGCCAAGCATGAAATACACCGTGTAGCTAGTTGCACGTGGCGGCAGGGCTGCAAGTGCATCGGCGAAACGTTCTTTCACCTCTTCGGCCGAGGACTGATAACGACTCACTGAGCCAGCACGACGCACGGTAGCTGCGTAGGGCTGAGCGAGAATGACTTCGCCTGCCTGGTCGCGGACAATAACACCACTCGGTCGCCCATCGGCTGACGGCAACAATACAACGCGTTCACTTGCACAACCTGCGGCCATCAAGACCGCAACCAGCAAAGCACAGGAAAGCTTATTCGTCACTTCCTTCTCCCACCTCAACCACGAACTCAGTACCACGAACGCCCAAAACTGATGTTGGCGTGTGGAAATCAACAGATTCCGGCGTTGCCTTGGCAATTTTTCCTGTAGCGACCGCCAGAGTGCCCTTGCGCACCCCTATCGACATACCACCAACATTGGTCGTTGTATCGTAGGCAAACTTGCTGATGACAATCAGTGAATTCGGCCCGGCGGAGAGCAGTGTATTGTCCTTGAGGGTAATGCCAAACGAAGCATCGGCACCAGAACGTACCTTGTCGCTGACGAAGACAGGGCCACCAACGACAGCCGGAATTTTGCCGCCAGCCCGCTCGATATTGACCGGCCCCTTGCTGCTCTTGATCGTGCCGACCGGATCATTGGCCCACACCAAGCCATGCAAGGCAAGCAACAACATCGTTGCAAGAACGGTCCGATATACTTTGATCATTGATCTCTCCAAAAATGCAAGACTATGCTCGTCCATTCTACGGAACTTTCAACTAGCGCGCGCTATGACGAATTGCCTGCCTTGATGGCGTTCGTGACACAGCAGGCGGAAAAAATGGGGAGTTCCGCGACCGCTATTCTTCGTTATCAGCTGGTTCTGGAGGAGCTGTTCAGCAACACCATAGACCACGGCTACAGCGGCGAGTCCGATCAGCCAATCCACGTTGCCTTGCATTCGCGCCGCGGCGGACTAACCCTGATCTATCGCGACCAGGCACCAGCCTTCGACCTGACTCAAGTATCCAGCAGCCAAAAGGAGGATCAGCTTGGTGGACTGGGGATCAATCTGATCCTCGGCATGGCACACGCTGTCCGTTATCGCCGTACAGCGGACGGTAATCTGATTGAACTTGATTTATAGAAGTTTCAGGCACCAGCGCGCAAAGCAATCAGCGGCGGCGTGCTCAGCAATTGCCTCACCGCCAGCCAGCCGACTGCAACGGCAAGTACAGCACCTGAAACGGAGGCGATGATCGGTAACCACAGATTGAGTGGCATCTCCATTTGAAAAATCTGCCTGGCCAGCACCTGGCCGAGCAAACCGGCACCCAACGCCGCGATCAGGCCGGCGATGCTGCCCACCACCAGCAATTCGGCAAGTAAGGCCTGGCGCAACTGGCGGCGTTGCGCCCCGAGGGCGCGCATGACAGAGAGTTCATAGCGCCGTTCGTCAAACGCAGTAAGCAAGGCCGAATAAAGAACCACCCCCCCGGCGAGCAGGGTAAACAGGAATATGAACTGCACGGCGCTAGATACCTGGGTCATCACATTCTGAATCTGTTTCAGCACCGCATCGACATCAATCAGCGTCAGATTGGGAAATTTGGCAACCAGTTCACGGCCCAGAACGGCTTTGTCGACTGGCAAATGGAAGCTGGTGATGTAGCTGGCCGGCGCATCGTCAATCACGCCAGGTGGCATCAGCACGAAAAAATTGACGCGCATCGAATCCCAGTCCAGCTTGCGCAGACTACTCACACGCACCCGCGTTTCCTTGCCGGCGATGGTGAAGGTCAATTCATCGCCCAGAACGATGCCCAAGGTTTTGGCCAGCCCCTCCTCGACCGAGGCCAGTCCCTGCCCCGCCTCCTGCGACTGAAACCAGCGCCCGGCCACAACCCGGTTACCGGGCGGCAATGCAGCACGCCAGGATAGATTGAACTCGCGCTCGATCAGGCGCTGGGCACGCTCATCATCGGGGAAGTCAGCCGCACTGACGATCCGCTCGCCAATACGCAGCAAGCGGCCCCTTATCATCGGCGACAACTCCGCTGCGACGCCCGCCTCGACCAGTGCCTTGCTCATGGCCGCACGCTGTTCCGGCTGGATGTTGATAATGAAGCGGTTGGGTGCATTCAGCGGTGTTGCTTTCTGCCAGGCATCGACCAATTCAGCCCGTGTCACAGTCAGCAGCAACATGGCCATCAGGCCAATGGCGAGTGCTGCTATCTGCAATGTGCTGGAAGCCGAATGGCGCCCAAGGTTGGCCAGCCCCTGACGCCAGCCGAAACCCCCGAACTGCCTGACGCCAGCCGCCAAAGTGACCGCCAGGCGCGCCAGCCCCCAAAAAACCAGGGCGGCGAGGGCAAAACCACCGGCGGCCAGGGCGCCCAGTCGCAAATCGCCGGCCACCAGCAGAATCAATCCACCCAGCATCAGCAAACCAAGAAAGTAGCCACCGAGCAGAGAGGCTTGCGGGGCACCGAGTTCGCGCCGTAATACCCGCAAGGTGGGTACCTTGCTCAATTGCAGCAAGGGCGGGAAAGCAAAGCCGAAGAGCAGCACTAGCGCGACGACAGCTCCTTGAAGAAGCGGTAGCCATCCCGGCAGCGGCAATTGCAGGGTAAGCAATTTCGACAGCCAGGAGATCAAGACAAAATGCGCGCCAAAACCAAGCAGGCCGCCAACTACTGCCGACAAACTGCCAAGAAAGAGAAAAAGCACCGCATGCAGACGAACGAGTCCGCCTTGGGTCACGCCCAGGCAACGCATCACCGCACAGGCATCAAGATGACGCTGCATGTAGCGGCGTGCGGCCAATGCAGCGGCAACCGCCGAAAGTATTACGGTCAACAGCGTGGCGAGGCCCAGAAATCGCTGGGCGCGATCAAGGGCGTTGCGAATTTCCGGCCGGGCATTGCTCGCATCCTCAAGGCGTTCGCCGCGTTGCAGGCGGCCACCCAACCAGGTACGAAAGCCGGCAACAGCATCAACCTCTCCCGCCAACAACAAGCGATAGGTCACCCGCGAACCGGCTTGCACCAGGCCGCTGCCGGGAATATCGTCGAGGTGCATCATCAGGCGTGGCGCCAGGGCGAAAAAATTGATGCCGCGATCCGGCTCCAGGGTCAGAATCGCCGCCACTGGCAAGGTCTTTTCGCCAACACTGACCTCGCCACCCGGCGCAACCGCAACGGCGCCCGACAAGCGCTCATCGAGCCAGACCGTACCGGGCTGCGGCCCCAGGTTAACCGGCAAACCCGGCGCGTTCTGCTGGGTCGTCGCAGAGAGCTTGCCGCGCAAGGGGTAGCCACTACTGACTGCCTTGACATCAGCCAGTTGTGGCTGTGCCCCCCCCATGACCATGCTCGGGAAGCTCAGTGTTTCAGCGACCTGCAGGCCACGTCTTTTTGCCTCCAATACCAGTTCGGGTGACCACGGGTGATCGGCGATCAACACCAGATCGCCCCCCATCAACTGCTGTGCTTCGCGCTCCAGCGCCAGTCGCACGCGATCAGCAAAAAAGCCAACAGCGGTTACGGCAGCAACGGCGAGCGCCAAAGCCAGAAAGAGCAGACGCAACTCGCCTGAACGGAGTTCCCTACCCAACAGCCGCCAAGCCAAGCGCCACATCAGGGTAACGACCAGCGGGCGCGGAACTCAGCGGGGGCGACCGCCCGCCCATGCAAAAAGCCCTGCAACTTGTGGCACCCAAGGCTGGTGAGGAAGGCTGCCTGCGCCTCCGTTTCCACCCCTTCGGCGACCACTTCAAAGCCAAGGCTTTGGGCCATCGCCATCACGCTGCGAATAATCGCTTCGTCATCTGGGTTAACACCGATTCCGACAACGAAGGATTGATCAATCTTCAATTGTTGTACCGGCAGCATTTTCAGGTAACTGAGCGATGAATAGCCGGTCCCAAAGTCGTCGAGTGCAAGGGTGATCCCGAGTGAGCGCAGACGATCAAGAACACTGAAGGCATTGCCGACCTGCATGACCACCGACTCGGTAATTTCCAGCTTGAGGCAAGCCGGATCCATACCGGTTTGGCAAAGAATATCGTCAAGTGTGTCGATAAACTCCGGGCGCTCCAGCTGTTTTACCGAGAGATTGACCGAAAGCTGCGGCAAACTGAAACCGCTGAGGCGCCACTGCATGACCTGCTGACAGGATTCGCGCAGCACCCAATTGCCCAGCTTGATGATGATCCCTGACTCTTCTGCCAAGGGAATGAAATGCCCCGGCGGCACGTTGCCGAGTTCCGGGCTGAACCAGCGCACCAGCGCCTCGGCACCAACCATCTGACCGCTGAGCGCATCTATCTGCGGCTGGAGATGTACGGTCAATTCGCCATTATCCAGGGCGCGACGCAGCAGATTCTCCATCTGGATGTGCTTCTGGGCTTCAACAGTCATTTCTGGCGTGTAAAAGTGGTAACGACCGCGCCCTTTGGCCTTTGCGCGATACATCGCCGTATCGGCATTGCGCATCAGATCGACGACCGTGTGCCCATCAGCCGGGAAAAGACTGATACCTACCGAAGCAGACAAAAACAACTCATGTTCACCGATATTGAATGGCGCCTCGAAAGCCGCAACGATCTCCTCCGCCAGGGTCGCCACCTCATTTGTGCCGCGCACGGCTTCCATCAGACAAATGAACTCATCGCCACCAAGACGCGCCAGCATGTCGATCAAGCGGACATGCTCAGCCAGGCGTGACGCCACGGCAATCAGCAGCTCGTCGCCAACAGAGTGCCCCAGGGAGTCATTGACCTGCTTGAACTGGTCAAGATCAATAAACAAGACAGCCAGATGCTGCTGGTGCTGATTGGCCTCATGCATGCTTTCTTCCAGACGCTCAATGAAGCGCCGGCGATTGGAAAGGCCAGTCAACGGATCGTGGTAAGCGAGGTAATTGAGCTTGCTTTCAGCCTGCCGGCGTTCTATTACCTCGCCTTCAAGCAAGCGATTGGCACGTTTAAGTTCTTGCGTGCGCGTTTCAACCTGTATTTCAAGGTTATCCCGCGCCGCCTTGATCTTTCCCTCCTGCTCGCGGAGGATTCCATCAGCCCTGCGGATCAACAAAAACTGCATCAGATAGAGTCCGGCCAGCACCGTGACCAAGCCTGCCGTCACCCACCACAAGGAGCTACGCAGTGCGGCCGTGTACGGCGACACATCCTGATAAAGTTCAAAAACGCCCTCTACCGCTTTGCTCTCGCCGTGCATCGGTACATAGCTGGCGAGAATATCGGCCTTCGAGCGCGTACCTTCAAAACTGCTTATCGTGTCACGGTGAGTCATCTCGCTCAAGATGTTGCCGCTGATCGCTGCCTTGAACCCTGGATTCTCGAATTTATTCTCACCGATCTGCTCGGCATCCGTTGAAAAGACCGTGACCCCCAACCGGTTATAGACCTTGATTTTCACTACTGCGGTATTACGCATCAGGCGCACCGTCTTGGCGTAAATAGCCTGAGCTTCTACTTCGGCGCGCAAGGCATCCGCATCGCGCCCCACGGTCGAGCCAACCAGCGGAATCAGGATGGGGCCGAGCGAATTTTCGATGATTTGAGCCATCGCCACATTGCGATCCTCGGCCAGTGCCGTCATCTGCTGCAATGAAATATAGCGATAAAGCGGCCCAAGCAGGCCGGCAGCCAGCACGATGAGGATGAAACTCAGGGTAGAGAAATAACGGGATAGATTAAACATGATGCAAACTCAAACTATGCCAGCTCCCGCAAACGCGAAACCGCCTCTTCCACCCGCTTGACGGCAATCACTTCCATGCCGGGAATGGCCTGCCTGGGACGATTTGCTTCGGGAATCAGGGCCCGGGTAAAACCCAGCTTGGCCGCTTCCTTCAGGCGCTCCTGACCACGTGGTGCGGGACGAATTTCACCGGCCAGGCCGACCTCACCAAAGACTATGAGCTTAGGTGGCAATGCCTTATTTTTCAGGGATGATGTTATCGAAAGAAGAACAGCCAAATCGGCTGCCGGTTCGGTAATCTTGACCCCACCCACGGCATTGACGAAGACATCCTGATCAAAGCAGACGATCCCGGCATGACGATGCAAAACTGCCAGCAACATGGCCAGGCGCTGGGCATCCAGACCCACCGTCAGGCGGCGTGGATTGCCATGCGCCGTATCGACCAGCGCCTGAATCTCGACCAGCAACGGGCGCGTTCCCTCCTGGGTCACCATCACGCAGGAACCGGCAACCTCCTGTCCATGCTGCGACAGAAACAGCGCAGACGGATTGCTGACCCCCTTGAGGCCAGTTTCAGTCATGGCGAAAACACCAATTTCATTGACCGCACCAAAGCGATTCTTGACCGCCCGAATCAGCCGGAAAGCCGAATGGGTATCACCCTCAAAATAGAGCACGGTATCGACAATGTGCTCCAGCACTCGTGGACCGGCCAACGCACCTTCCTTGGTCACATGGCCGACCAGAATGACGGTGATGCCGACCTGTTTGGCCAACCGGGTCAATTGCGCGGCACATTCACGAACCTGCGCCACCGACCCCGGCGCACTTGAGAGCTGGTCTGACCACAGCGTCTGAATTGAGTCGATCACCGCCACTTGCGGCTTTTCGGCTTGCAGGGTAGACAAGATCCGTTCGAGGTTGATTTCGGCCATCAACTGCAGGCGGCGTGTATCGAGACTCAGGCGCCGGGCGCGTAGCGCAACCTGTTGGCCGGATTCCTCGCCGCTGATGTAAAGCACTTTTTCGTTTAGAGAGAGCAGGGACAGTGCCTGCAGTAGCAGCGTACTCTTGCCGATACCTGGATCGCCACCGATCAGCACGACGCCACCGGGCACCAGGCCACCACCCAAGGCGCGGTCAAATTCACTGATGCCGGTCGCGATACGTTCAGTCTCGCGCGCCTCGATTTCCGACAGGTTTTGCAGTTTGGCGGTCGGCGCCAAGGCTTCGAAACGATGCCCCGTCGATTTTTCAGCGACAGTTTCGACCAGCGTGTTCCACGCATCGCACCCTGGACACTGCCCTTGCCACTTGGGACTGTTTGCACCGCACTCGGTGCAACTGTAAATCGACTTGCTTTTTGCCATAAGGAACCGAGGATACAGCAATCAGGCGGTGACGAGTTCCACCGGCACACGCGCCGCCAGGGCGCAAAAGAGTTCGTAGGCAATTGTACCGGCTGCACTGGCCACCTCATCAGCCGGCACCTCTCCGGCAATACCACGCCCCCACAGCGTCACCGGCGAACCAATACCAGCCTCGGGAATATCCGTAAGATCGCAGGCCAGCATGTCCATCGAGACCCGGCCGACCGTCATTGTGCGGCGCCCCATCACGGCAATCGGCGTACCACTGGGAGCATGGCGCGGATAACCGTCGGCATAGCCACAGGCGACGATGCCGATGCGCATCGCCCGCTGCGCCGTAAAGCTACCGCCATAGCCAACGCGGTCACCAGTGGCCAGCACCTGAACGCCGATAATCTTGCTCTCGAGCGCCATGACCGGTTGCAGGCCAAGTGCGCTGGCGGTTTGCTCAGCGAATGGACTGGCGCCATAGAGCATGATGCCGGGACGTACCCAGTTTGCCTGGGCAATTGTGTGGCGCAAAATGGCCGCCGAATTGGCCAGACTAACCGGGCCTTTCCAGTCGCCAACCATGCTCTTGAAACGTTCCAGTTGCCAGGCAACACCGCGCTCGCCATCGGCTTCGGCGAAATGCGTCATCAGGGTGATCATGGTCTGTGGTCGCTGACTCAAAATCTCAAGTGCCGCCGGTAGTTGCTCAGCGGCAAAACCAAGACGATTCATCCCAGTGTTCAACTTCAGATAAATATTGAGTGGTTTTCCCCCGTCGACCGCACCAATCAGCATTTTTAGCTGTTCAGCACAGTGCACGACCGTGGTCAGACCATATTCGGCAACAGCCCGCGCATCACGCGCACTGAAAACCCCTTCGAGCAGGAGAACTGGCTGCGTCACACCGGCCTCACGCAGCGCTAGGGCGTTTTCAGTTTCGAGCAGGGCAAAACCATCCGCTTCGCCACGCAGCGCCTGAACCGCCCGCCACTGGCCATGGCCGTACGCATCCGCCTTGATTACAGCCCACGCCCTGGCTTGCGGGGCCAATTGCTTGGCCACGCGGTAATTGTGTTGCAGGGCAGCAGGCGCAATATGCGCCCGAATGGGACGCGAAGTCTTCATACGGCAATTTCCCGAAGTTTGATTTTGACAAATTTTATAAAGGTATCGGCCAGACGCGAGCGAAATCTGTCCTGCTGATAAATCAGATGAACATTGCGTTTGAGTTTTGGCTTGAGGGAGATAGCCAGCAGTTGGCCAGACTCAAGCTCGCGCTCGACTGCCACCCTGGCCATGATGGCAAAACCCAGACCGGTCGCAACCACGCCCTTGAGGGCCTCCGGGCTACCCAGTTCCATTTGTATCTTGAGCGAATCAGGCGGAACCTTATGTTTCAGAAAATAGGATTCTGTAAGGTTTCGTGTGCCAGAGCCGGGTTCACGCGAGATGTACTCGTAGTCGACCAATGCCTTGGGCGTAATCTCGGTAGCACCTGCCAGCGGGTAATCCGGGGCACAGATAACCACCAGCTCGTCGGCTCGGCAAACCTCACTATCCAGCCCTGGACGCTTGCTCGGTGTCTCAATCAACCCGACATCCAGAGTCGGTTCAGCCACCCTGTTTTCGATATTGTCTGAATTGGCAACAATCAAACGTGCCCTGACTTGTGGGTAAAGCGCATTGAATTCGCCGAGAATCGGCGGCAACATAAATTCGGCAATCCCCGCGCTAGCACCAATCAGCAACTCGCCGCGCATTTCGCCGCTCATTTCCGCCAGGCGCGTTTCCATCTCATCGGATAGCGCCATGATCTTTTCGGCATAAGACAGCACTAACTCCCCGGCCGGTGTCAAAGATATGCTGCCATGCCTGCGCTCAAACAGCCGGGAGCTGTAAAACTCTTCCAGTTGCTTGATCTGAAAGGTAACAGCCGGCTGCGACATAAAGAGCGCATCGGCAGCTCGGGTGAAATTGAGATGTCTGGCGACGGCAAGGAAGACCTGCAAACGCCGGTCAGCCATGGGTTTCTCCTGAAAGGCTAGACCGCCATTCAATCACAGGAGCTACCGTTTCGGAAAACCAACTGACACAATATTGACCTGAATCCGTGGTATAAACTCGCCCAAAGTTATAACGAGACAAGAGCCCAAGTGCCATTCGGCTTCTACATAATTATGGCAGCGCAATTTTTTTCAGCGCTGGCCGACAATGCCCTCCTGATTGCAGCGATCTACGCCCTGCGCGAAATGCAGGCGCCGACCGAGTACGAGCCGCTGCTCAAGACATTCTTCACGCTTTCATACGTGTTGCTGGCGGCCTTTGTCGGTGCTTTTGCCGACTCCATGCCCAAGTGGCGAGTCATGTTCATCAGCAATGCGATCAAGATCGCCGGTTGCAGCATGATGTTCTTTGGCGCTCATCCGCTGGTCGCCTACGCCGTTGTCGGGCTTGGTGCTGCGGCATACTCGCCGGCCAAGTACGGCATCCTTACCGAATATCTGCCGCATCGCCTTCTGGTTGTTGCCAATGGCTGGATCGAAGGGCTGACCGTTGGCGCCATCATCCTCGGTGTGGTGATTGGCGGCACGCTGATCAGGCCGGACATTTCACAAACCTTGCTGGCTTTTGATTTCCCGCTGATTGATACCGGGGTCGACACCATTGGCGAAATGGCGCTTTCAATTATTGGTGTGTTTTACATCATCGCTTCGCTCTTCAATCTCTACGTACCCGATACCGGGGTAGATCACAAGCAGCTCAAATCAAATCCGTTTTACCTGATTCACGAGTTCAATCACTGCCTGAGTCTGCTCTGGCGCGACAAACTGGGCCAGATTTCGCTGGCTGTCACTACCCTCTTCTGGGGCGCCGGCGCCACGCTGCAGTTCATCGTGATCAAATGGTCAGAGGTCGCACTCAATCTCGATCTGTCCAAGGCATCCATGCTGCAAGGCGTGGTTGCCGTTGGCGTGGCGATGGGTGCCGTAGCCGCCGCCAAGTTCATTACTTTGCGCAAATCGGTACGGGTCATTCCGCTCGGCATCGCCATGGGCCTGATCGTACTGGTGATGAATTTCGTACACGAAATCTGGCTGGCTGTTCCACTGCTGATCCTGATTGGCGGACTCTCCGGCTTCTTTGTCGTACCCATGAATGCCTTGCTCCAGCACCGTGGGCACATCCTGATGGGTGCCGGACACTCAATTGCCGTCCAGAACTTTAACGAAAACCTCTCAATCCTGATGATGACCGGCCTGTACTACGTCATGGTCAAGATGGATGTATCGATTTACATTGTGGTGACGATGTTTGGTTTATTCGTCAGTTGCCTGATGTACCTGATCCGCAAGCGGCACATCCTCAATCAGCAGGAACATGATGACGTGCAACATCTGGATGACAACGCCCACCATTAAGCGAGCACTGCAGTCGGCTAAAACGGCAAATCAGGATTAGGCGCGGGAGCACTCTTCTGACGCAAAATGCGCCGGGCCAGCAGCAGGTCTTCCCAAGCCTTGGCCTTGTCCGGCAGATTACGCAGCAGGTAAGCCGGGTGATAAGTCACTACCACCGGTATTCCCTGATAATCAAAACACTGGCCACGCATTGAGGCCAAGGTCTTGTCCTCGTGCAGCACCGAGTGCACCGCCGCCTTACCCAGCAACACAATGATTTTCGGCTTGATCAAGGCGATCTGGCGCTCCAGATAGGGGCGACAGGCAGCCATTTCTGCAGCCTCCGGTGTCCGGTTGCCGGGCGGGCGGCATTTCACCGCATTGGCGATATAAACCTTGTTGTCACGTTTCAGATCAAGCGCTGCCAGCATGTTGTCGAGCAGTTTGCCGGCCTGACCAACAAACGGTTCTCCCTGCACATCCTCTTCTGCCCCCGGCCCTTCACCAACAAACAGCCAGTCTGCCTGGCGATCGCCAACCCCGAGTACGGCCTGCTTGCGCTGCTGGCAAAGACCGCAGATGCGGCACTCGGCAACCTGTTTGGCCAAATCCGGCCAATCTGGCGCGTCGACCGCGCCCGGCAGAGAATCCCCCCGGGATCCAACATTTCCGGTTTTGCCATCAGGCCTGGCCGCCAAAGCCGGCGCCGAAGGTATATCCGGCTCAAGCTCAGGCGCTGGGCAAAACTCGCTGGGTGGCACCTGGTCGCGAACACGCCAGATTGGCCCCAGACCCATCTCGCCCAATATTTGCTCGCGACTGAGGCTCATGAAAGTTCCTTGTCAAAAACCAGCGCATCTTCACGCCCAATGGCTGCCGGATAATAGCCGCGACGCAAGCCGATCTGGTTGAAACCGAAATGGCGGTAGAGTTCGACGGCCCGTTCATTCGATGGTCGCACTTCGAGAAACAGCTTGCCCGCCCCATGCTGCGAGGCATTAGCCATGGCATGGCGCAACATTCGCGCACCGTAGCCCTGCCCCTGATAACGTCGGCAGACACCAATATTCAACAAATGCGCTTCATCGAGCACGCGCATGATCACTGAAAACCCGATCAGATCACCGCCCAGCCGGCAAACCCAGACGCTATGACCGGCCAGCAGCGAGTCGGCGAAATTCCCGCGCGACCACGGAAATGCCTGTATCGATGCTTCGAGCGCGGCCACCGAGTCGAGGTCACGTTCGTTCATCGGAAAAAACTCGGCATGCAGATCGAAACCGCTCATGCCTTGCCGCCTTCGTTGAGTCGTTCGGCAACCGTTTTTGCTACCTTGTCACGAATATAAAGCGGGGCGGCCAGTGCCGGATCAATGCCCTCGCCGCGCGCAGCGCGCAGCGCGGCAATACCGGCCACGGTCGCCGCCAGTGGCAAAATATCCGGGCGCAAAACCATGTTGACCGCAACAGTCCGTTCAACAAGCATGGGATAAGCCGTCAAACCATTACCGCAAGCCGTCCAGCCTTGGGCATCCGGCAAAACCAGCTCAGCCGGTGTCACAACACGAATTTGACCCTGCAAAACTGCGTCAAAACCGTCTACCAGATAAGCCCCGGCATAAACCTCGCCCATGCGCGCATCGAGCAGCGCCAGCACTTTGCCGGAACCCGCCAGCACCGCCATGGTTTCGAGACTGGTGACCGGCAGCAACGGCGTATCGTGCACCACAGCCAAGCCTTGGGCTGCGCCACAGGCAACACGCAGCCCGGTAAATGCCCCCGGCCCGGCACCAAAAGCAATGGCATCGAGTTGGGCAAACCCCAAACCAGCCTCAAGCATCAATTCGCGTACCAGTGGCAGCAGGGTTTCAGAATGCGAGCGGCCAATCGGGCAGCTGCGCTCGATCACCTCGCCATCGTGAAATAACGCGCAAGAGCCAAACTCGGTGGAGGTTTCCAGGGCAAGAATCAACATAGACCGGTATTTTACCGGAGCCACCGACGACTCACGCGATCAAACGCGCAGGATATCCATTGGCCAAATGGACGGGCCGTACACGCTGCCCGCCGGTAGCCACCACCGGCGTAATAGCGTATTCATCGGAAATCAGCGGCGGCCGCCACCACGATGCTCAAAATTTGACTCGCCCCCGCTGTCACGCCGGCCACGTAATTCTTCGCGTAGCCGACTACGATCCTCGGGGGGCATCAGATGAATGGCCTCACGTCTTTCCTGGCGCTCCTGACGGAAACGTTGGCGCTCCTCGGGTGGCAACTGCTGCCAGTGCTGGCGCATCTCCTGCCGCATCTGCCGTCTTTCGTCCGGCGCCAGTTGTGCCTGTGCGTGACCTGTCACACTGCCAAGGACAGCAAGAACAAGGATCAGGCGTAAGACATTGGGCCACTGGGCCATCGGGTTTTCCAAGTAGATTGGGCGATATCTAATTCTGCCCACTTTCTCCGGGTAGCCGGCAAATTCAGGCGCTGGTTTTGTAACAACTTGTTTCCGAGACCGTAGCGGCAAAACATTGTTACCATTAAGTATCCTTCATTCGCCCGCAACACGTATCCTTGCTGCCATGACTGAACGTACCCACCACCTACTTGTTGTCGATGACGACGTCCGCCTGCGTGACTTGCTCACCCGCTATCTCGGTGACAACGGTTTTGAGGTCAAAGCAGTTGCTGATGGCGCGCAAATGGATCGCCTGCGCACCCGTGAGCACTTCGACCTCCTGGTTCTCGATCTGATGATGCCAGGCGAAGATGGCCTGACAATATGCCGGCGCCTGCGTGGCACCGGCGACAAGACACCGATCATCATGCTTACCGCCAAGGGTGATGAAGTCGACCGCATCGTCGGTCTGGAAATGGGCGCTGACGATTACCTGCCCAAACCCTTTAACCCGCGCGAACTGCTGGCCCGCATCCACGCGGTTCTGCGCCGTCAGGGAACGCAACCGCCAGGAGCGCCGGAAGCTGATAGCGAGCTGCTACACTTTGGCAATATTGAAGTTGACCTCGCCGCCCGCACGCTCAAGCGGGGAGATGAAACCCTGTCACTAACAACCGGTGAATTCGCTGTTCTCAAAGTGTTGCTGCAACACCCGCGCCAGCCCTTGTCGCGGGACAAGCTGATGTCCCTCG
>CAXYZX010000028.1:0-20779 GCA_964293845.1 uncultured Dechloromonas sp. | reverse complement strand
ATTGGCTGGCCGAACTCGAAGTTTTGACACATCCGGGATAGTAGAATGCGGCCTCCCCAACTTGGCATTAGCGCAGGCCGCACTCCATGGACCCGATTCTTCTCCTCAAAGCCCTCATTCTTGGCATAGTCGAAGGGCTGACTGAATTCCTGCCGGTCTCATCGACCGGTCATCTGATTATCGTCGGCAGCCTGCTCGGTTATACCGACGACCAGAGCAAGGTTTTCAAGATTGTCATCCAGCTCGGGGCCATCCTCGCCGTCTGCTGGGATTTCCGTGAACGTATCGGCAAGGCGTTGGGCGGGCTGGGCAACGACCCGGTGCAGCAGCGCTTCGCCGGCCTGCTGATCGTTGGCTTCCTGCCGGCGGCGGTCCTCGGGCTGCTGTTCCACAGCACGATCAAGACCTATCTGTTTAATCCACTGACCGTTGCAGGCGCACTGATCGCCGGTGGTCTGCTGATTCTGTACATCGAGCGCAAGGCCTACCATCCCCGCGTCGACCAGATCGACGCCATGCGCTGGCCGGACGCGCTGAAGGTCGGCTTTGCGCAGGCGATGGCAATGTTCCCCGGCGTCTCGCGCTCGGGCGCGACGATCATGGGCGGGCTGATCTTCGGCCTGTCGCGCAAGACGGCGACCGAGTTTTCTTTCTTCCTGGCCATCCCGACGATGTTCGCGGCGACCATCTACGATGTCTACAAAAACTGGTCGCTGCTCCACGCCGCTGACCTGCCGGTGTTCGCCGTCGGTTTCGTCGCCTCCTTCATCGCCGCGATGCTGACCGTCAAGGCGCTGCTGCGCTATGTATCGAATCATGATTTCACCGTGTTCGCGTGGTACCGCATCGCCTTTGGCCTCCTCGTGCTGCTGACCGCGCAGGCCGGCTGGGTTGAATGGGCAGCCTGATCCTCTACCTGCACGGCTTCTGCTCGTCGCCGGCATCGTGGAAATCGCAGTTGCTGGCCGAAGAGATGGCGCGACGCGGCATGGCGGCGCAGTTCGTCTGTCCGCAACTGTCATGGGCGCCTGATGAAGCGGTGGCCAGCGTCAGTCGCCTGATCGAACAGGCCGGCGGGCCGGTGACCTTGATCGGCAGTTCGCTGGGCGGGCATTACGCCAACTATCTGGCGGAAAAGCATGGCTTGCAAGCTGTGCTGATCAATCCTGCTGCGGTCGACCGTCTGGATTTGGCAAAATTTGTTGGCGATCATGCCAATTTCCATAGTGGTGAGCGTTTTACCTTCACCGAAGCGCACGCCGCACAACTGAAAGCCCAGGTAAGGCAGCCGACGCCGGCGCGCTATTGGTTGCTTGCCGAAATCGGCGACGAGGTGTTGGATTACCGGCAGGCGCAGGCTTTTTACGCGGGCTGTCGGCAAACCGTGCTCACCGGTGGTGATCACAGCTTCACGAAGTTTCCCGATTTCGTTCCGCAAATCATTGAATTCGCTGGGTTATAATCCGTAAATGAATGTATTGTTTGAAGAAGATGGCGGCTTCAAGGCCGGCAGTGTCATGGCTGACAACGAAAGTTCGTTGCAGGTCGAAATGCCCTCCGGCAAGCGTAGCAAGATCAAGGCGGCAACAATCGTCTTGCGCTTTGAAAAACCGACGGCTTCAGCATTGCTTGAACAGGCCGCGCCGCTGGCCGAAGAGATCGAACCGGAATTCCTTTGGGAGTGCGTGAACGATGGCGAATTTTCGTTTCTTGATTTTGCCCGTGATTACTACGGACGTGAGCCAAGCCCGCTTGAGGCGACGGCGGTGTTGCTTGCCGTGCATGCCGCGCCCGTCTATTTCCATCGCAAAGGCAAGGGCCGCTTCCGCAAAGCGCCTGCCGACATTCTCGCAGCTGCTCTGGCCAGCCTTGAAAAAAAGCGTCAGCAAGCGCTCACGATGGAAGGCTGGATTAACGAGCTGAAGGCGTTCCGCCTGCCGGCCGAGATCGGCGTCCTGACTGATGCCTTGCTCTACGCGCCTGACCGCAACAAGTCGGAAACCAAAGCCTTTGAGACGGCCTGCGCAGAAACCGGCCTGAGTGCCGCGCAAATGCTGTTCAAGTGCGGCGCTATCAAGTCGGCCTACCACCTGCATTACCGCCGCTTCTTGCACGAACAGTTTCCCAAAGGTACGACTTTTCCAAATCTCGATGCGCCGAGGTTACCCAGCGATCTGCCGCGCGCTGATGTCATGGCGTTTTCGATTGATGATGCCAACACCACCGAAATTGATGATGCGCTGTCGGTGGTCAGGCTACCTGGTATCGGTTCGCGCATCGGCATCCATATTGCAGCGCCTGGGTTGGCCATCGAGCATGGTTCGCCACTCGACGGTATCGCCCGCGCGCGCCTGTCCACGGTTTATATGCCGGGCAACAAGATCACCATGTTGCCCGATGCGGTGGTTCAGAACTACACACTGGCCGGTGGCGTCGATTGCCCGGCAGTCTCGCTCTACCTCACGGTGAATGAAGAGCTGGAAGTCGTTGCCCAAGAGTCGCGGCTGGAAATGGTGCATATCGCCGCCAATCTGCGTCATCATGAAATCGAGCCTTGGTTCAACGCCGAAACGGTGGTTTCTGGTCTGGATGATCACCGTTTCAAGGATGAACTGCTCCATCTCTGGCATTTTGCCAATGCTTGTGAAGGACGACGCGGCAAGCCATCGGCAATGAAAGGCAACAATGACTACAACTTTGCCATCGAAGGCGACTTGAACGATCCCGATAGCTGCAAGGTGGAGATCAGTGAGCGCAAGCGCGGTAGCCCGCTCGATAAACTGGTTGCCGAGTTGATGATTGTCGCCAATTCAACCTGGGGTGGTCTGCTCGCCGAGAACAATGTGGCCTGTCTGTATCGCGCACAAACCCAGGGCAAGGTACGGATGACCACTTCGCCCTTGCCGCACGAAGGATTGGGCGTCGCGCAATATGCATGGATGACCTCGCCGCTGCGTCGTTACTGCGATATGGTCAATCAATGGCAATTAATCGCCTGTTTGAAGGGTGAAACGCCGGCCTTTGCCCAGAAATCGGCTGAGTTATTTGGTGCCATGCGTGATTTCGAGCAGACCTATGCCGCCTACGCTGATTTTCAGCGTCAGATGGAGCGTTATTGGTGTCTGCGCTGGTTGCAACAACATGAGCTTTCGGTGCTTGAGGCCACGGTGCGCCGTGAGCAACTGGTCAAGATCGATCACCTGCCCTTGATGCTGCGCGTCCCTTCTTTGCCGGCTGATCTCGCACCGGGGCAGCGCGTCAGCCTGTCCATCGAAAGTATCGATCTGCTCCAGCCTGAAGTGACTTGCCGTTTCCATAGCTTGCTCGGCGAGAACAGCGTTGCTGAAGCGCTGGAGGAGGAGGAGCAGTGAGATTTCCGCAGCTGGCTATGCCTGGGTTCCCAGCCAGTCGGCGCCTGGAACTGGCCATCGCCATTTCGCTGATGCTTCATGTGCTACTCCTCAGTTTGCATTTCCAATTTCCGGATGCCGCCAACGCCATGCGCGAAAAGGCCATGGATATTGTTCTGGTGAACTCCAAGTCAGCCAAGAAGCCGCGCGAGGCGCAGGCGCTTGCGCAAGCCAACCTTGATGGTGGTGGCAATACCGATGAAAATCGCCGTGCCAAGACTCCGCTGCCGCCCACGATGTACCAAACCACCGGCGCTGATATCGAACATATGCAGCGTCGCGTGCGTGATCTTGAGGCGCGCCAGCAAACCCTGCTGACTCAGGCCAAAAGCTTGCGCTCCGCCGCGCCGGCAGACAATGCAAGTGAACAACCGTCGCCCGTGCCAACGCTGAGCGGAACCGACTTGGCTGAATCTGCGCGAGCGATGGCCCGGCTGGAAGGTGAAATCAGTAAATCAGTGGATGAATACAACAAGCGGCCGCGCAAGAAATTCGTTGGCGCACGAACCGAGGAATACCGGTTTGCACAATACATAGAAGACTGGCGTCAGAAGATCGAGCGCGTCGGCACGCTGAACTACCCAGCCGCCGCTCGTGGCAAGCTGTATGGTTCGCTGGTACTGACTGTCTCGATCAATGCGGACGGGCAGGTTTCACGGATCGATATCAACAAGTCATCCGGACACAAGGTGCTTGATGACTCGGCGCGCCGTATCGTGCAGATGGCGTCACCCTATGCTGTCTTTCCTCCTGACATCCGTCGCGATACCGATGTTCTCGAAATTACTCGCACCTGGCACTTTACGCAGGGCGACCAGCTGAGTGCCAAATGACTGATCGTTACTGCGTTTTCGGCAACCCGATTGCCCACTCCAAGTCGCCAGCCATACATGCCAAATTTGCTGCTGCTAGTGCTCAGAATATGCGCTACGAAGCCCTGCTCGCTCCGCTCGACGGCTTCACTGAGAGAGTGCGCGAATTTATGGCCGCCGGAGGGCGTGGGGCGAATGTCACCGTGCCATTCAAGGAAGAGGCTTTTCGTCTTTGCGACAAGCGCAGTGTGCGTGCTGAGCGTGCTGGTGCGGTCAATACGCTAGTTTTTGATGAGGCTGAAATTTTTGGCGACAATACTGACGGTGCAGGCCTCGTCAGCGATATCACCCGTAATCTGGGGTTCAGTCTCCGCGCCAAGCGGATTTTGTTGCTTGGCGCCGGTGGTGCTGCGCGCGGTGTTGTTGAGCCGCTGCTGGCACAGCAGCCAGCCAGTCTTTTTATTGCCAATCGTAGTGCTGATAAAGCATTGGCTTTGGCCGCATCGTTTTCAGGGAATGTTACGGTCGACGCGGGAAATATCATAGAAATTGTCGGCAAAAGCTTTGATGTTGTAATCAACGCGACTTCTGCCAGTTTGTCCGGCGAAACATTGTCCTTGCCTGAAGGCATCTTCGCCGTGGGTAGTCTGGCTTACGACATGATGTACGGTAAAGGTGACACACCGTTCATGCGCCAGGCCCGCGCTCAAGGTGCTGTTCTGTGTGCCGATGGGCTGGGTATGTTGGTTGAGCAGGCGGCCGAAGCCTTCATGTTGTGGCGCGGTGTACGTCCCGAAACAGCTGCTGTGCTGGCTGACTTGCGGGCGCAGTTGGCCGTATGAAGGTAGTGGGCCGCTGGCTCAAGTGGGGATTTCTTGGCGTCCTAGGCCTATTCCTCGTTTGGCAGTTGTGGCTGCTGGGTTGGGTGCTGTTGTGGAACTGGGTTAATCCCGGCACAACGCGTTTCATGGAGATTCGTCTTGGCGAATTGCGTGAGAAAAATCCGGATGCTCGGCTCAAAAAGGAATGGGTTCCTTACCAGCGTATTTCGATCCACTTGAAGCGCGCCATTATCGCCTCTGAAGATGCCAAGTTCGTCGATCATGAAGGCTTCGACTGGGATGGTATGCAGAAAGCGATGGAAAAAAATCAGAAAAAGGGTCGCTTTGTCGCTGGTGGTTCAACCATCACTCAGCAACTGGCCAAAAATCTTTTTCTGACACCCAATAAATCCTATTTTCGCAAAGCAGAGGAGGCAATCATTACCCTGATGCTGGAAAACCTATGGAGCAAAAAGCGGATTTTTGAGGTTTATCTGAACGTGATTGAGTGGGGTAATGGGGTATTCGGTGCCGAAGCCGCTGCCCGTCACTATTACAACGTGAGCGCCGCCCAACTCGGAGCCGAGCAATCGGCACGCCTCGCAGGCATGGTTCCCAACCCGCGGTTTTATGACAGAAGTCGTGCAGCTCCTGGTCTGGGTCGAAAAACAGCGATCATTCTGGGGCGCATGCCAAGCGCCGAAGTGCCCTGATTTTGTCAAATCCCTGACATTCGCTCGGTGCTAAAATGGCCCACCTTTTGCGGCGCCGCACCATGAGCGAAGAATCCCAGCTGAGCGATACCGAAGATTTGCAGGAGCGCCTCGCTGAGGTGCAAACCCTGCTTGTCCGGCACAAACTGGTTGAAGATCTGGTGCGCCGCCAGGATATGCCGCGTCACGATATTGTTGAAGATATTGTTCACAAGCAGCATCTGAACGAACTTCAGCACAAGCTGGCACCCATGCACCCGGCGGATATCGCCTATATCCTGGAGGCGCTGCCGCTTGATGAGCGTCTGATTGCCTGGGATCTGGTCAAGGCGGAGCGCGAAGGCGAAATCCTGCTTGAAGTCTCGGATGCGGTTCGTGAGACGTTGATCGATTCGATGGAGCGCACCGAACTGGTTGCCGCTGCCGAGACGCTCGATGCCGACGAACTGGCCGACCTCGCACCCGATCTGCCGCAGGGCGTTATTGACGACGTTTTTCGTGGTTTGCCGATCGAGGAACGCGAGCAATTGCGCGCCGCGATGTCCTACCCCGAGGAGTCGGTTGGCTCGATCATGGATTTCGAGATGGTCACCGTGCGTGAGGATGTTTCACTCGAAGTGGTGCTGCGTTATCTGCGCCGTTTCGACGAACTTCCCGATCATACCGATCAACTTTTCGTCATTGACCGCGATGAACGGCTCAAGGGGGTCCTGCCCCTGAATGTCTTGCTGGTGAATGAGGTGGATGTCGAAGTCGGTGCGCTGATGCAGACTGACTTTGTTGAACTGGAGCCGGATGACTTTGCCGAAGATGCCGCAAAGGCTTTCGAGCGTTACGATCTGGTCTCGGCGCCAGTGGTGGACCCGGATGGCAAGCTGATCGGCCGGGTGACTGTGAATGCGGTGGTGGACTTCATTCGTGAAGAAGCCGAAAGCGAACAGTTGGCTCAGGCCGGTTTGCGTGAAGAAGAAGATATTTTTGCCTCAGTATGGGATTCGGTGAAGAACCGTTGGGCATGGCTGGCGGTGAATCTGGTGACTGCTTTTATCGCCTCGCGCGTTATTGGTGCTTTCGAGGGGTCGATTGAAAAGCTGGTTGCGCTGGCAGCGCTGATGCCGATTGTTGCCGGGATTGGTGGAAATTCGGGCAACCAAACAATTACCATGATCGTCCGCGCCATTGCCATGGGCCAGGTTCAGCCCGATGCCATGCGCCGCTTGCTGCGCAAGGAATTGGGCGTGGCTAGTATCAATGGCCTGATCTGGGGCAGCCTTTTGGGGCTTGCCGCGTGGTGGCTATATGGCAGTTTTGCATTGGGTATGGTGATGACGGCTGCGATGACGCTGAATTTGCTGCTGGCAGCTTCGGCTGGAGTGGGGATTCCTTTGTTGCGTCAGAAATTTGGTGCTGATCCGGCGATTGGCGGTTCGGTGATGATTACCGCGCTAACCGACTCGGGTGGCTTTTTCATCTTCCTGGGATTGGCGACACTGCTTTTAATGTGAGTCTGGTGTCAGTAGTTTGAGCCCGACAATGCCGGCAACGATCAGACCGATACTGACAAGCCGTGCGACTTCACGTGATTCGCTGAACAGGTACATGCCGAGTAGTGCCGTACCAACGGCACCGATACCGGTCCACACGGCATAGGCTGTGCCGAGGGGTAGAACTTTCAGGGACCAGCCGAGCAGCGCAACGCTGACAACCATGGCAAGTAATGTTGCAAGCGAAGGCCACAGGCGGCTGAAGCCTTCGGTATATTTCAGACCAACTGCCCAGCCGACCTCGCAGAGACCGGCAACAAACAGAAGCATCCAGGCGGTACCCGTAGTCATTTTAGGGTGGCGAAGTAGGCGTCAGCTGCGGTTATGGTGGCAGCGATATCGGCGTCGCTATGGGCGGCGGAGACAAAGCCTGCTTCAAACGCCGAGGGCGCGAAGTAGTGACCGGCATCGAGCATGGCATGGAAGAAGTGGTTGAAGGCTTCCTTGTCGCAGGTCAGTACTTCGTCGTAGGTGGCTGGGCATTTTTCGGCGAAATATAGTCCGAACATGCCGCCAACGTTTTGCGCACTGAACGCAACGCCGTGTTTTTTTGCAGCGGCCATCAGGCCATCGCACAGGGCCTTGGTTTTTGCCGTTAGCGTTTCGTAGAAGCCTTTTTCCTGAATCAGTTTCAAGGTTGCCAGACCAGCAGCGACCGCCACCGGGTTACCGGACAAGGTGCCGGCTTGATAGACCGGACCGAGCGGGGCGATCTGTTCCATGATTTCGCGTTTGCCACCAAAGGCGCCGAGCGGCATACCGCCACCGACAACTTTGCCGAAAGTGGACAGGTCAGGCGTGATGCCATACAAACCCTGCGCGCTCTTCAGGCTGACACGAAAGCCGGTCATCACTTCGTCAAAAATCAGCACGGCGCCATTTGTTGCGGTCAACGCGCGCATCGCCTGCAAAAATTCCTGGGTCGGGGCGATCAAATTCATGTTGCCAACTACGGGTTCAACAATAACGGCGGCGATCTTGTCGCCATGTTGCGCAAAAGCGTCGGCAAGTTGCTGCGGATCGTTATAGGCCAGCACCATCGTGTGCTGTGCCAGATCGGCCGGCACGCCACCGGATGACGGGTTGCCGAAAGTCAGGGCGCCGGAGCCGGCCTTGACCAGCAGGCTGTCGGAATGGCCGTGATAACAGCCTTCAAATTTGATCAGTACGTCGCGGCCGGTGTAGCCGCGCGCCAAACGAATGGCGCTCATCGTTGCCTCGGTGCCGGAGGAAACCAGGCGAACCATTTCCATTGAGGGCACCAGTTCACAGAGCAGGTCGGCGATATCGACTTCGCCTGCGGTCGGGGCGCCAAAGGTCAGGCCATCAACCACGGCCGCCTGCACGGCGGCGATGACTTCCGGATGGGCGTGGCCGAGAATCAGCGGCCCCCAGGAGCCAACGTAGTCGGTATACCACTTGCCGTCCGCGTCCTGCACCTTGGGTCCGACGCCCTTCTGGAAAAAGCAGGGAGTGCCGCCGACTGAGCGGAAGGCGCGGACCGGTGAATTGACGCCACCGGGAATGTGGCGCTGGGCGCGCTCGAACAGTTGCTGATTGCGGCTGGTCATGACGGGAATTCCTCAAAAAAGACGTTGGTAAGCGGCTGCGCGGAGGCTAATGTCCGGCGCATTGAACAGGTCAGTGATGACAGCGAGCAGATCGGCCCCGGCGCTAATCAGCGGTGGTGCATTTTCGAGAGTGATGCCGCCGATGGCGCAGTTGGCTGCGGTCAACGAATTTTTTGCCTGAAAAAACAAGTCGACCGCAGCAAGTGGTGCATGGGGTTTGGTGGGTGACGGATAAGCCGCGCCAAAGGCCACGTAATCCGCGCCGGCAGCCTGTGCCATTTGGGCGGCTGAAAAGTCGGCGTAGCAGGAGGCACCGAGGATTTTTCGTGGTCCCAGTATGGCGCGCGCGGCGCGCAGGTTGCCGTCTTCGTGCCCGAGGTGGACGCCATCGGCATTGACCAGCAGGGCCAGTGCCAGGTCATCATTGATCAAGAGTTTTGCCGCGAAGCGCTGGGTCAGTTGACGCAAGGCATGAGCGCGGGCGACACATTCCGGCATCGAATGAATCTTGTCGCGATACTGCACAATTTGGCAGCCGCCAGCCAAAGCCGCTTCAACCTGGCGCAGCAGGTCGTTGCCGTTGTTGCATTCGGGGGTGATGGCGTAGAGGCCACGCAATTTAATTGGCATCGCTTTCCTTGGGTTCTGTCTCGCTCGCTTCTTCACCGCGGGCCCAGAAAAAGCGATCGGGAATGAATTGCCCCATGCCGGCCCGAAAACCGTTGGCCAGTGTTTGCCAGGTGTAGTCCTGCGCATCACGCACGGCATCTTCGATGCTGGCGCCGCCGGCGATGCAGCCGGCAATGGCCGATGCCAAAGTGCAGCCGGAACCATGATAACTGCCTGGCAGGCGCTCCCAGGTGTCACGGCGAATTTCGCCCTCCGGGCCAAACAGGATATTCATAACCTGCGGTGTATTTTCGTGGGTGCCGGTAATCAAAACGTACTGTGCGCCCATGGCGATCAGACGCTGGGCGCAGATCTCAACGCTGGGCTCCGATTCGTCATCGTCACTCTCGGCCAGGCGGCGTGCCTCCGGCGCATTGGGTGTCAGGAGGGTGGTTTGCGGCAGCAACATTTCGCGCATGGCGGAGATGATTTCTTCGCTGGACAGCTCGTCGCCGCGCCCGGAGGCAAGTACCGGGTCAAAAATCAACGGTATTTCGGGGTAGTCGGAAACAATTTCAGCAATGGCCAGCACATTTTCGACGCTGCCGATCAGGCCGATCTTGAAGGCGGCGACCGGCATGTCCTCAAGAATGACGCGAGCTTGTTGCTCGAGCAGTTCGGCGCTGACCGGGTGTACGCTTTGAACGCCAACGGTATCCTGCACGGTCAGTGCGGTGATGGCGGTCAGCGGATGGCACCCAAGGCTGGCCAGGGTAAGGATGTCGGCCTGAATGCCGGCACCGGAAGACGGATCGCTGGCGGCAAAGACAAGGACGAGTGGCGGGGTGGGGGCGCTTGGGCTGGCAGTCATTGGTGCCGCTTGATTGGCGGATAGATGGGCGATTCGGTAAGATGCAGCGGATTTTATCCGAAACTCACCGATACGAACTTACCACCATGAGCGACGCGCAAGAGTACAAAACCTGGATGTGTCTGATCTGCGGTTTCATTTATGATGAAGCAGCAGGAATACCCGATGAGGGGATTGCTCCCGGAACGCGCTGGAAGGATGTTTCGATGAACTGGGTTTGTCCTGAATGTGGTGCGCGAAAGTGCGATTTCGAGATGGTGGCGTTTTGAATCCGGCGTAGTATCATGCTTCGATAGAAAAGCACTCGTTCAAGGGTGCCGGGGGACAAGAATTGGCTGATCTTTCCAGTCTGCGTGACGTCAAGGTAATGGTCATTGACGACAGCAATACGATACGCCGCAGTGCCGAGATTTTTCTCGTGCAGGCTGGGTGTCAGGTCGTCCTTGCCGAGGATGGATTTGATGCACTGGCTAAAATCGCCGATCACCAGCCCAAGATTATCTTTTGCGACATCATGATGCCGCGTCTCGACGGTTATCAGACCTGCTCGCTGATCAAGAAGAACCCACGTTTCAAGGCAACGCCCGTCATCATGCTTTCGTCCAAGGACGGTCTGTTTGATCGGGCACGGGGTCGTATGGTGGGTTCAGACCAATACCTCACAAAACCCTTTACCAAAGACAGTCTGTTGCAGACGGTTGCCGCCTTTGCCCTGCAAACTGCTCCCGAGGCACCTTAAGTATTCACAGGAACAAAAATGCCCATCAAGAATATTCTCGTGGTCGATGATTCGCCTACCGAACGCTTTTTTACGGTCGACCTGCTAACCAAGGCGGGTTATCAGGTCACGACGGCAGAGAACGGCGAAGAAGGTATCGCCAAGGCCAAGGCGACCAAGCCTGATCTGATCCTGATGGATGTGGTGATGCCTGGCCTCAATGGTTATCAGGCAACCCGTACTCTGACGCGAGACGAAGAAACCAAGGGTATCCCGGTTATTGTCTGTACCTCGAAGGGGCAGGAAACCGACAAAATTTGGGGTTTGCGCCAAGGTGCTGTTGACTATCTCGTCAAGCCACTGAATCCACAAGAGCTGTTGCAGAAAGTTGCTGCTTTACCCTGACGAATGGCTAAAAAAACCAGTCTACGGGATTTTCAGACCTACCTGGCTGAGCGGTTGAAGAGCGCGGCACAGGGGCATGCCGCCTCATCATGGTTGGGGGTGTTGGCCGGGGACACGCATTGGTTGATTGAGCTTGCCGATAGCGGTGAGATCATTCAGGCACCAAAATTGACTCAGGTGCCACTGACGCAAACCTGGTTTGCCGGTATTGCCAATATTCGTGGCAATTTGCACGCGGTGGCAGATTTTTCGATGTTCTGCGGTGGTGGACCAACTGCTCGGAACAACAATGCGCGTTTGTTGCTGGTCGGGACGCGCCACGGTGCCAACGCTTCCTTGCTGGTTTCTCGCATGCTAGGGCTCAAAAATCCGGAAGACTTCACTGCGGAAGCCGCTGATCCGACAGCAGTACCTTGGGAAATTGCCCGTTTTTCAGATAGTCAGGGGCGGATCTGGCGCAAGCTATCGGTCCGTGCGCTGCTCGACAATCAAGAATTCATGAATATCGGGGTTTAAATCGCTCAACCCCAGAGCGGAGGAAATATATGGCTTTCGGCTTCAAACTTCCGGCGACTGGCTCGGCAAATCAAGAGACTGGCACCGCTACTTCTGGCGTAAAAACTCCACTGCCAGCCTTTCTGGCAAAACAGTCAGCGATCCAGCAAATGAAAACGCTGGGCGCTATTTTCCTTTTGCTCTTGCTACTCATTGCCGCGCTGGTTTATCACGACAATCGTGAGTCCACACACGGCACGGCCTACGTCTCGGCTGCAGGTGAAATGCGCATGCTTTCTCAGCGTTTGGCCAAGGCTTCTACCCTTGCGCTGCAGGGCAAGGCAAATGCGTTTGCTCAGCTGAAAGAGTCGCGTGACACCTTTGCCCAACTTCTGGAGCGTGTTTCAAATGGCGGTGATATCGCCGGTACCTATGTTCCTGCCTCTCCTGAGGGGGTCAAGCCCCAGATCGAGGCACTGACGCAACGCTGGTTGGCGACCGAGAAGGATGCCGAGGCGGTGATAACGCAGGAGAAAAACCTGATTTCACTGGGCAAGAATGTGGAGACCATTGACAGCAAAAACGGCGCTCTGCTGGAGTTGACCGAACAGGTGGCCGCACTCAAATTGCAGTCCGGCAGTGCAGCACGCGATATTGTGGCGGCTAACCAATTGGTTATGCTGACGCAGCGTATTGCCAAGAATGCTTCTTCTCTGCTGGTCGGTGACGAGATCAGTCCTGAGGTGGCTTTCCTGCTCGGCAAGGATACCAATGCTTTCCGCGATATTCTGCAAGGGCTGACCAAAGGTAACAATGATGCAGATACCCGCGAGAAACTGAAGGATCTGGAGGCGGCCTTCAAGGAGTATCAGGATGCGACCGCAGGCATTCTCGGCAACATGCAACCGCTGGTGCTTTCCAAGCAGTCCGGATCACGGATTTTCCGTGAGAGTGATGATTTGCTGAAGGCGACCGATGATCTGGCGGCTGGTTATCAGGCTGAATTGTCTGAGCGCGCGCTTTACGTGATTCTGTTGATTGTCATGTCTTTGTTGGCAACCGGGGTACTGGCTCTGCTGGCCAAAATCTATCTTGATGATACCCAGCGTCGTGCCGAAGCGGTGGAGAAAGAGCGTCAGGCGAGCGAAGCCCTCAATCGCGAGAATCAGGACGCCATTTTGCGCCTGATGAACGAATTGGGCGACCTCGCTGACGGCGACCTGACGGTAACTGCAACAGTGAGCGAGAGTGTGACGGGCGCCATCGCTGACTCAATCAACTATACGATTGAAGAACTCCGCGTCCTGGTCGGCCGTATCAACGATGCGGCAAACCGGGTGACCTTGGCCACTGAAATTGCCCGCCAGACATCCGCCGACCTGTTGGGTGCAGCGGAGCGTCAGTCAAGCGAAATTCAGGAAGCAGGCCAGTCGGCGCTAGACATGGCACGCTCGATGAATGAAGTTTCAGGCAATGCGACGGAGTCAGCCCAGGTGGCACGCCAGTCGCTGGCTGCTGCTGAAAAGGGTACGACTGCGGTGCAGGATTCGATCAAGGGTATGAACGAAATCCGCAATCAGATTCAGGAAACCTCCAAGCGCATCAAGCGATTGGGTGAGAGCTCACAGGAAATTGGCGAAATCGTTGAACTGATTTCCGACATTACCGAGCAAACAAACGTGCTGGCTTTGAATGCCGCCATTCAGGCCGCATCCGCCGGTGACGCCGGGCGCGGATTTACCGTGGTTGCAGAAGAGGTCCAGCGACTAGCTGAACGTTCTGCCGAAGCGACGAAGCAGATTTCAGCGATTGTGAAAACGATTCAGACCGACACTCAGGATGCGGTCTCAGCGATGGAGCAGTCAACCCGAGGCGTGGTCGATGGGGCAAAGCTGTCCGATGCTGCGGGGCAGGCGTTGGCAGAAATTGGCGATGTGTCGCGTAATCTTTCTGATCTGATTGAAAACATTTCTGCCTCAACTCAAGGGCAGGCGAATTCGGCAACCAAGGTTGCCCGCCTGATGCAGGATATTTTGCGTGTCAATGAGCAAACGACGGTCGGTACGCAGCGTACTGCCGATGCGGTCGATGAACTTACCGCACTGGCTTCGGAACTCAAGGGTTCGGTTGCCGGCTTCAAGGTGGCTTGATAGGACTTCGCGATAAATAATGAATGCGGCAACGGAATTCGATCTCGGTCCGCTGACCTGGGTCAAGGCAGAAATAGACCTCGCCTTGGGGCGTGCCGAGCAGGCGCTGGCTGAATATCAGCTAAGTGGTGATTCAACCCGGCTGAAATTCTGCCGCACTCATGTGCACCAGGTTTATGGAGCGCTGTCGATTGTCGGTCTTGATGGCGTTACTCAGGTAACCGAGTCACTGGAGGCCTTGTTGCTGGCGATTGAGGAGGGGCGTGCCAGTGATAAATCGGGGAGCGCTGCTGAGGTGGCCATTGCGGCCATTAGCGGCTACCTTGACGACCTGGTTGCAGGCGAGCCAAATCAGCCTCTGCGCCTCTTGCCTGCCCATACGGCACTGGCTGTGGCTCGTGGATTGCCGCCACCGATGGCGACAGATTTGTTCTTCCCGGACTCGGCTCGGCGCCCGCCAAAGCGCGATAAGCCGTTCGCTCCTGTCACCAGCGATGTTTTGAAGAGTCTGCTTAAGGCCGAACGTTCCCGCTATCAAAAGGGTTTGCTGATCTGGTTGAAAACCCCGGAGCAGCTTGAAACTGCAGTTCAAATCATGCGATTGGCGCTGGCCAACATCGAGGCTAGTCAGGAGACTTCGGCACCCCGTGCCTTTTGGTGGGTCGCACAAGCCTTCATGGATTCTCTGCTGACCGTTGAACAGCTTGACGTAGCCGCAACACGCCAATTGTTCTCACGCATCGAGGCACAGATACGTCACTTACTTGAAGGTTCACGCAATGTCGCCGAGCGACTGATGCGCGATGTCCTCTATGCCGTTGCCCAGGCGCCAGGCGGTACCAGCCCATTGGTTGATGAGGTGCAGGACGTTTTTGGTTTGTGTGGCTTGATCCCGACCCCGGCTTCAGAGCAGAAAACTACGTCGGTACAGGAGTCAGCCTTGCGCCGTCTGCGCGATGCATTGATTGCCGCCGAAGAGTTGTGGAACAAGGTTTGCACAGGAAACGCCGGTGCTTTGGCGGGTTTTGCCCAGCACGCCAAGAGTTGTGCGGCACTGACTGAAGATATCGGACAAACTGATCTAAAACGTCTTGGCCAGGGCTTTGGCGCAATTGCCAACTGGTTGGCAGAGGATACGTCCCGCCACAATGATGGTACGGCAATGGAGGTGGCGACTGCCATTCTGCTGTTGCAAAACGCGCAGGAAAACTTCCGCCGGCTGGGTATGGATTTCGCCCAGCAAGTCGACCTCATGGTGGCACGTCTCTATGCCTGCATCGCCGGGCGCCCTGTAGGCAGCGACGAAGGCTTGCCGCTGCTTGACGAAATGAGTCGTCAGGCACAGGAAAAGTTGCTGATCGGGCAGGTTGGTAGAGAGATACAGAACAATCTGGCGCAGATTGAGCAGGCGCTCGATGCCTTCTTCCGCAATCCGGAAAAGCAGCACGATGTTGCTGGGCTGGACGCACCGCTCAAGCAGATTTCCGGGGCCCTGGCCATGCTTGGCCATTTCGCAGCGGTCAATGATTTGAAGGAGTGCGGAGCGCGCATCCAGAAGTTCGCACAAGTTGACTATCAGCCAGTCGCTGATGATTTCGAGACCGTTGCTCAGCAATTGTCGCAACTTGGTTTCTTTGTTGATGCCCTCAAAGCCGGGGAAACTGATTATGAGGCTTTCCTTCAGCGACTACGCGGAGAGCCTGCTGTTGCAGTTGATGCAGAAGACGAAGCAGCGGCACCGACGCTAGAAGTAAAACTGGAACAGGACAAGCAAGACACGCAGGCATTGTTCGACGCATTCAAGGAGGCGCCGGAAGACAGCCGTCTGCGCAATGAACTGAAACAAAATCTTCAGTCCTTACAGAAGGATGCAGATCTCGTTGCCGACCAGGGTCTTGGTGATACCGCGAAGGCGGTACTCAATGCACTGGAGTCTGGCGAAGCCTTCGAACCGGCCATCAATGCAGCAGTGTCATCGCTGGCGCCGCAGCAGATGGTGGTGGCGCCGCCATCGGTGGCAACGCTTGAATTGGCAAACGCCAGCCACGAAGAAATCGATGCCGAGTTGTTGTCGATTTTCCTTGAAGAAGCGCATGAGGTTCTTGGCACTATCGATGAGCAAATGGTCGTGCTCAATGCCAATCCGGGCGATGTTGATGCATTGACGACAATTCGTCGTGCCACTCATACCCTCAAGGGCAGTGGCCGTATGGTGGGCCTCAAGGAACTTGGCGATGCTGGTTGGGCCCTGGAACAGACACTCAACATGTGGCTGACGCAGGAATTGCCCGTTACGCCCGATCTTCAGCGCATGATTGCTGATGGTCACGTACTGTTTGCGCGCTGGGTCACCGCTTTGGAAACCTCCTGTGCGGCGCCCGATCCATCTTCTGTAGTTGAACTTGCCGAGCGTCTACGTGGTATCGAGGCTACGGAGCCGTTAGCCCCTGTCATCGTTGAAGCGACTTCTCCTGCACAAATTGTTGAATTGCCAGCTGCCGCGGCGGATGATGCAGCGCCCTCAATGGTGCTTGATCTGTCGGCGCTCACCGAAGAGCTGGTGCCAGTTGCCGATAGTGCGCTAAGCGAAGAGTTGTCACCGCCAGAAGAGTTGGCTGCCTTTGAAGAGTTGCTGCCGGTTGAAGAGTTGCTGCCGGTTGAAGAGCTAATACCCGAGTCGGCTGAAATTGTTGATGTCCATCTGAGTGCGACCGCAGCCGCCCTCGAAGATTTGCTGGTTGGCGAAGATCAATTATTGCGGTCAACGCCAGAAATCCTTGAGATTTCTAGCGAAGTGCCGGCGCCTTCCCCCACGCTTTATGATATTTTTCGCGAAGAAGCGCGCGGTCATCTGCACACCTTGCTTGACTCGTACGCCATGCTTGAGGCGAACCCGGGGGCACCGACTACCTTCGAGATGACGCGGGCAGCGCATACCCTGGGCGGTATCGCCGCCACCGTTGGCCTGATGCCGCTAAACCATCTGGCGATTTCGCTTGAACACGCCCTGTTGCGACGCGATACTTCGGGCCGGCCGGATAGTATTGAAGGTCTGGAAACCGTTCGCCAAGCCATTATCACGCTGGAAAGCATGTTCGAAGCACTGGCCCAGCAGCAGGCACCCGAGGAGCAGGTGCAACTGATTGGGGCGCTCGAAGATGTCTTCCATCCCGTCCCGGAATCCGCTGCACCCGAGGTCGAGCCTGAGGTGGTGGCAACGGCAGAGATCATTGCCCTGCCGGTTCGCGAAACCGTCGTCGAATTGCAGCCCGCCACCCCGCTGGTTGCTCCGCAATTGCAGGATGAGTTTGACGAACAGCTATTGCCCATTTTCCTTGAAGAAGCTGATGAGCAACTCAGCGAACTGACTGCCCAGTTACGTAGCTGGCGTGGTGAATTGGCTCAGGAAAATGCGCCGCGCGCCATCGCCCGACTGCTTCATACCTTCAAAGGCAATGCTCGCATGGCCGGGGCGATGAACCTCGGCGAACTGACCCATCAACTGGAAACGCGCGTCGAAATGGCTTTGCGTGCCGGTGTCGTGACCCCACCGTTTATCGATGAGATAGAAGGCGGTTGTGACTTGCTGCTGGTGGCGGTTGAACATATCCGTAGTGGCGAACCGGCAGTGCCGCTAACCGATGAAGCGGCACCTGAGGCGGTGCCCGGACAGGCTGCAGTCGCCGTCGACATGGGGAGCGAGAAAGAAGCAGACGTCGGCCAGGCGACATTGCGGGTTCGTGCTGATCTGGTTGATCGACTGGTCAACGAAGCTGGCGAACTGTCGATTGCACGGACGCGGATTGAAGGCGAAATGCGCAGCCTCAAGACCTCGTTGCTTGATTTGACCGAGAACGTTATTCGTCTGCGCCGCCAGTTGCGCGAAATCGAAATTCAGGCCGAAGGTCAGATTCAGGCTCGTGTTGCGCAGACTCCGGAGGGTGAGACTGACTTTGATCCGCTTGAGCTTGACCGCTTTACGCGCTTCCAGGAGTTGACCCGCTTCATGGCCGAGTCGGTCAATGACGTGGCGACCGTTCAACAGAGCTTGCTCAAGAACCTTGATGATGCCAACGCTGCCCTCATCGCACAGGCCCGTCTGACGCGCGGCCTGCAGCAGGATCTGATGGGCGTGCGCATGTTGCCGTTTGCCAGCCAGACCGAGCGTCTTTATCGCATCGTGCGCCAGACCGCAAAAGAGGTTGGCAAGCGCGCCAACCTCGATATCAAGGGCGGCCAGGTTGAACTGGACCGTTCAGTGCTGGACAAGATGCTGGCACCGCTCGAGCACATGATACGAAATGCGGTCACTCACGGTATCGAGAGTCGCGAAGCGCGGCTTGCCGACGGCAAGAGTGAAAGTGGAGAAATCACTATTTCTCTGGTCCAGGAAGGCAACGAAATTATCCTGACCCTGGCTGATGACGGCCACGGCCTTGATGCTGATCGAATTCGCGCTCGGGCCGAGGCGGCTGGATTGCTGGCGCCGGGCACGGCAATCGCCGAGGCCCAGCTTTTTGAATTTATCTTTGAGCCGGGTTTCTCGACGGCAACCGAACTGACACAGGTTGCCGGGCGCGGTGTCGGCATGGACGTTGTAAAAACCGAAGTTGCCCAGCTTGGTGGACGTATCGAAATACTCTCGGTGCCCGGTAAGGGAACAACTTTCCGTCTCTATCTGCCGCTGACCCTCGCCGTCACTCAGACACTGCTGATTCGCGCCGGAGCGCAACAATTTGCCATCCCGTCGACGATGATCGAGCAGGTGCTTGAACTCAAGGAAAAGCCATTGGCCGCCTTGCGTGAGCAGGGTGAGGTCGAGTGGTTGGGCAAACACTACCCCTTCCATTATCTGCCGCATCTGCTTGGTGACGCCGAGGCGGTGCCCGAGGCACACCGGCGTTACTGGGTTTTGTTGCTGCGTTCCGGCAGTCAGCGCGTTGCTGTCCAGGTCGATGAACTCAAGGGCAATCGCGAAGTCGTAGTCAAAAATATTGGTGCCCAGTTGGCTCGCGTCGTCGGCATCGCCGGCGCAACGGTTCTGGGCGATGGCGAGGTGGTGTTGATCCTCAACCCGGTAGCGCTGGCTAGTCGGGCGCAGTTGATCAGCGCCCGCTCAGCGGTGCCGGAAGCAGTGCCGGTGATGATGTCGACGGTGCCGACGGTGATGGTCGTTGATGATTCGCTGACCGTACGCAAGATCACCAGTCGCCTGCTGACTCGCGAAGGCTATCAGGTCGTGCTGGCCAAGGATGGCGTCGATGCGCTGGAACAGCTAATCGATGTGATGCCCGATGTCGTGCTTTCCGACATTGAAATGCCGCGCATGGATGGCTTCGATCTGGTGCGCAACATCCGCGCCGACAAGCGCCTCAAGCACCTGCCGGTGATCATGATTACCTCGCGGACAGCGGACAAGCACCGCAATTACGCGCTGGAAATCGGCGCCAACCATTACCTCGGCAAGCCGTATGACGAGGATGAGTTGCTGCGTTTGGTCGAGAGCTTTATTTAGGCAGTTTTTTGACCACTGCATAACGAGCCAGGGTGCGTTCTCTGGCTCGGGCGTGGTCCACAATCGGCCCAGGATAGTCGCGGCCGATTACCACCCCTAGTGCTTCCTGCTCAAGACGCCCCATTAGCCAGGGGGCGTGAATATATTTATTGCTCACTTTGGCCAGTTCCGGCACGTAGCGGCGGATGAACTTACCTTCGGCGTCGAATTTTTCCGATTGTGTGATCGGGTTGAAGATGCGGAAGTAGGGTTGGGCGTCGCAGCCGCTGGAGGAGGCCCATTGCCAGCCGCCATTATTGGCCGAAAGGTCAAAGTCATTGAGCTGTTCAGCAAAGTACTTTTCACCCAGGCGCCAGTCGATGCCAAGATCTTTGGTCAAAAACGAAGCGACAACCATGCGCAGGCGGTTGTGCATCCAGCCGCTGTAATTGAGCTGGCGCATGGCCGCGTCAACCAGCGGGTAGCCGGTGCGTCCCTGACACCAGGCGGCATAGCCTTCCGGCCAGTGCTCCCACTGAATCGCATCGTAGTCGGGCTTGAAGGCATGACTGGCAACGTGCGGGAACTGGTCGAGAATCATGAAGTAAAAGTCACGCCAGATCAGTTCGCTGAGCCAGACATCGGCTTCGCTGTGCAGGGCGGCGCGTACCAGTTCGCGGATTGATAGTGTGCCGAAGCGAAGGTGGACGGACAAATAGGAAACCCCTTTGACTGCTGGAAAGTCGCGCAGACTGCCGTAGCGCTTGATACGCCCGTCGCGGAATTCATCCCACAGGATTCGCGCCCCGGACATGCCCGGCTTAATACCAACGGCGCCAAGGTCAGTCTCTGCAAAGCCGATATCGGCCAGTGCGGGGACGCCAGCCAGCTCGCTGCCCGCCAAGTGGCCATTGCTGGCGTAGGCGGCGTAGTCTGTTGCGGTCAACCGCTTTAACCAGGCATTTTTATAGGGGGTGAATACCGAGAAAGGTTTGCCGGCCTGGGTGAGTACCTCGTTATGGTCAAAAATTGCCTGATCTTTCAGGTCGTGGAAAGCAATGCCTGTGGTGCCCAGCATCTCGGCAACCAGCTGGTCGCGCGCCTTGGCCGCCGGCTCGTAGTCGCGGTTGGCGTAAACGGCAGAAACGCCAAGCTGGCGAGCGAGC
>CAXYZX010000027.1:0-20973 GCA_964293845.1 uncultured Dechloromonas sp. | reverse complement strand
TGCAGATGATGACCATCCACAAATCCAAAGGGCTGGAGTTTGATACGGTCATCGTACCCGGCCTGCAGCGTGAAACCGGCGGCAGCGAGAGCAGCCTTTTGCGCTGGGATCAGGTCGTGCTGGCCGATGGTCGCGAGCATCTGCTGGTCGCCCCGATGAAGGCGCGCAGTGCTGACAGCGAGTCAGCGACGGCCTACGATTATCTGCGCCGGCTCGAAGCCGGACGCAGCGCCCATGAAGACGAGCGCCTGCTTTATGTCGCGGCGACGCGGGCGGTGCGTGCTTTGCATCTGGTTGGCGCTGCCGTTGCTGATCCCGGCAAGGATGACGGGTTGAAGCCGCCGGCCGGCGGCACGTTGCTTGATCTGCTCTGGCGCACCACGGCACGAGCCACTTTTTGCGCAGCACTCGAGTCGGCTGGCGAGCATACAACTAGCTTGGTGCAAGTGGATGCAGCCAGCTTCGTGCCGGACCTGTTGCGTCTGCACCGCCTGGTTCTGGCCGATGATTTTCAGCAGTCGCTCGAACTTGTGCCCGATGCGAGGAATGACAATCTTGGTGATGACAATGAGAGCCGGCTTGAGGCTGCGGTCGGTACGCTGGTTCATCGCGTGCTTGAACTGATCGCCCGCGACGGCGTCAATGCCTGGAACGCGCAGCGGGTAGCTGGCTTGCAGGCAGCGTATCAACGCTGGTTGCAGCAACAGGGGCACAGCGCCAGCGAGGCTGCAAAGGGCGCGCAAACGGCTGTGGCGGCGGTTTCCTGCACGCTGTTGTCCAGCGATGGTTTATGGGTACTCGGCCAGCAACAGGAAGCAGATGTCGAGGCGGCCTGGTCGAGCCAAAATGAAAATGTTGCGGTCCACCACGTCATTGACCGCATTTTTGTTGCCGATGGCGAGCGCTGGATTGTCGATTACAAAACAGTTCATATGCCAGCCGATGCGTCGGCCGATTTTCTGGTTTCGCGGGCTGAAAATTACCGGCCGCAACTGGCCCGCTACGGCAAGCTGTTTGGCGATGATGGCTTGCGCGTGCGCCTGGCAATTTTTTACCCGGTGCAGGGAAAACTGGTCGAACTTCGTTGATCTGGTAACAAGTCGCGCCCGCTTGAGGTGTTGGCAATAGGCCTGCGCTATACTCAAAAACAATGAATTAACTTTGGCATCGATGCTAAATCGCCTGCGCCCCTTCGTGCTCTCGCTAGTCTTGTTGCTTGGCATCCTGAGTGCTGGCGCTCGAGCCGAGATCCCCGCCCTGCGCGTGGCGGTGCTGGAAAACTCGCCACCGATGTCTTATCGCGACGCTAACGGGAAGCTCACCGGCTTCAGCCATGCCGTGATTAGCGCCCTTTGTGAAGAAATCAAGGTGCCTTGTGAATTTCAGGTGACCACCCTGGAGCGTGTCGTCGATGCCGTGGCTCAGGGTGAATACGACATTGCGGCAGTAAGCCTGCTGGAGACGCCCGAGCGGCGCGCCAAGGTTTTGTTCGCCAAGCCCTATTTCCGGTCGATTTCCCTCTGGTTCGCCTTGCCCGGAATCCTGCCGGGGCAGGACGGTATTCGCGTTGCGGTGGTCAAAGGTTCCGCCCAGGAACGCTATGCCCTGCAGCAGAACTGGAAAACGATTGGCGTGCCGACCAATGGTCAGCTTGTCGAGCCGTTGAGCGCAGGCGTGGCGCAGGCAGCCATCGTTCCGATGAGTACGGCACTCAATCTGCAGAAGGACAAAAGAATTCAGCAACTGGGCATTTCGGCGGTTGTAATGAATGCGACGGAGCTTGCCGGCTATGCCGCGTTTGGTATCAATCCGCGGCGGCCTGATCTCAAGGAGGCGATAGACGAAGCCCTGGAGCGGATCAAGCTGAATGGAACCTATGACCGAATCAATTCCCGGTTTCTGCCGTTTCGCGTGAACTGATTCTTGCCCAGGCTTCGTACTTGCGCCATGATTAGCCGTGAGCTGCCCAGCCTGTCGTCATCCGTCAGTTATCCCCCTTGCGTATCACTGAGAATATTTTGTCAGAAACCCCTGCCAACAACCGTTTTCGCGCCAGCCGTACCTTCGCCATGATGGTGGTTGTCTTCGTGCTGGTTTTCGGCGGAGTCGTGGCCATGGTTGCTTCCGAGCAGCAACTGGTGCTTGAGGCCACCCAACGTCTGCAACAGCAGACGGTGCCAGAAATCATCCGTTTTCAGCGCCTGGCAAGGAATCTGGAACAGTTGCGTCAGGAAGGGGAACGCCTTTTTGCCGTCGCTACGCCCGAGGCGAGGCAGCAGGCAATTTTTGTCGTAACGCTGGTGGCCAGCCATCCCAGTATTGTCGAGCATCCGCAATCGGCAGCCCTGGCGCGCGAAGCCGAGCGCTTTCTGGTCGATGCCAATCGTCAGGCCAACGAGAACCCGGCTTCCCTGAAAAGCCGTTATCAGGACTGGGTCAATTTGGCCAGTCGGCTCAGCCTGCAGGTCGACGACATTTCGATTCAGGGCGTCAACCTGACCACCAGCGATCTCGCCAGCGTGACGCGCGCGATGCAGACGGCACGGATCAAGCTGATTGGCGCCGCCATACTGGTCGCCGCCTTTCTGCTGTTTCTCGGCTATTTGCTGCGTTATTACCTGATCCGCCCACTACAGCGTATTGACCGCCAATTGACCGGGCTCAGCGTTGATCGTCCGGCGCCAGAGTTCCCGCCGACACCCGTTGCTGAAATATTTTCCATGGAAGAAGCGAGCAAGCGCTTGCATGCTTCGCTGGTCGAGAATGAATATTCGCGCCAGGCATTGGAAAATCTGGCGCATTTTGATGGTTTGACCGGCCTGACCAATCGTCGCTGCTTCATGGAACGGGCTGAAGCTGAACTGTTGCGCGCTCACCGCTATGATCGCCCGGTAGCCCTCGGGATGGCTGATCTCGATTTCTTCAAGCGGATTAACGATACCTATGGCCATGCCGCCGGCGACCTGGTGCTCAAGAGCTTCGCAAAACTGTTGAAAGATAGTGTGCGGCAGACCGATCTGGTTTGTCGCTATGGTGGAGAAGAGTTTGCTTTTGTCTTCCCGGAAAGCACGGTCGAAGAAGCGCTGGTGTTGACCGAGCGCTTTCGCCAGCGCTTTGCTGACCACGATATTTTGCTGCCTGACGGCAGTCGCGTGCGTGTCACCATTAGCGTCGGGCTGGTCGACGCCAGCCGTTTGCCGCTCGAAAAGTCATTGAATTGCGCCGACGAAGCGCTCTATCAGGCCAAGCACGAGGGTCGCAATCGGGTCGTGGTTGTCTCTGAACAACGTTCACTCTTGACACTCTGATGCATATCCTGATTGTTGAGGATGATCTGGTTATCGCCGAGAATCTTTATGGTTTTCTCGAATCCTGCGGTCATCAGTGTGATTTTGCTGCATCGCTTGCTGGTGCCCGCCTGCTCCTTGCTCAATTTGAATTTGACGCACTGGTTCTCGACAGGAACCTGCCGGATGGCGATGGTGTAGTCCTCGCCAGGCAGTTGCGGTCAACAGGAAATTTGCTACCAATTTTGATGTTGACCGCACGTGATGCTCTGGACGAGAAACTCGCTGGTTTTGATGCAGGGGCTGATGACTATCTCGCCAAGCCCTTCGCCTTGAAGGAGCTGGAAGTTCGTCTACTCGCATTGCAGCGCCGCAGCAGCTTACGCTACACGTCAAGTCAGCTGGCCTACGGCGGGCTGGTTTTTGATGCTGCAGCGCAGCTAGTGCGTCTTGATGAAACAGTCCTCCAACTTTCTCCCAAGGCGGTGCGCCTGGTCGAAGTGTTACTCCAGCAGCCGCAGCGAGTCTTCTCTCGGCGCGAACTGGAAATGGCTGTCTGGGGTCATGAGCAGGCATCCAGTGACAATCTGCGTAGTGTGTTGCTCACGGTGCGTAAGGCACTAGCGCTCAAACCCTCTCTGGAAATCGCCAATGTCCACGGGCTCGGTTACAAGCTCATCAGCACCTGAATCCAGCATGCGGATGCGGGTCGCCGTGTCGCTTGCTGCACTGACGCTGTTCTTTATCCTCATTCAATCATCGGTGCTGCTGCTGATGCTGGACCGTAAAGAGGATGAATTCATCGATGCGCAGCTCGCCGCTCAGATCGAGTACAGCATCGACGTTTGGCGCAAATCTCCGGGTGCTGCCTTTCCCAATGCACCGGATATGTGGCTCTATCGTATTGCCTATGGTGAAAAGGGGGACGATGTGCCCTTGGGTTTTGCCAGCCTCGGCGTCGGCAACCACGAGGTTTCCATTGGCAGCAAGGAGTATCACGTTGCGGTCCGAGAAGAGGATGGTGCACGTTACATACTTGCCTACGATGTCAAGGATCATGATGTGCGGCTTGATGAACTGCTCATCATTACCTTCGCTAGTTCGGCTACGCTTGGACTCCTGACACTGATCGCCGGTTACCTCTTGGCCGGGCGCCTCACCAGCCGCTTGCAGGGGTTGGCCAGGAGAGTTGAGGAGGAGTCGCCAGGTTTGCTCTGTGAGCCTGGAATGGAACGAGAACTCAGGGCCGTGGCTGAAGCGCTGGATAGCTACCGTGCGCGGCAGGCGAGGATGCTTGAACGAGAACGTGCCTTTGCCGAAAATCTGTCGCATGAGTTGCGTACGCCGCTGACCGGGATTCGTACGGATGCTGAGTTACTGGCGAGCCTGCCTGATCTTCCGGCAGCCGTTGCACGTCGTGGAAATCGCATTATTTCCAGCGTTGACCGCATCAATGACCTGGCCAAAAGCTTACTGCTTCTGGCGCGCGATGCTCGGCCCGTCATGATTGAAGAGATAAGTCTCAAGATGGCACTTTTGACGATATGGGATGCGGTGCTGCTGGCGCAGCCGAAGCCGGTGCTCTTGCGTCTGGAAATACCCGATGAGGCGACCGTGAACAGTGACCCTGCACTGCTTGATCTGGTCCTGCGTAACGTCCTCGAGAATGCCTTGCGCTATAGCGATGCCGGCGAAATTGTTTGCACCTTGCATGCCGGTTGTCTGACTGTGAAAGATAGCGGGCCGGGATTTGCCGAGGCTGATCTTGAGCGTGTCTTCGACCGCTATTTCATCGGCGCCCGAGGTGGCAACGGCCTTGGACTAGCTTTGGTCAGGCATATTTGCATGGCCAGCGGCTGGCAGGTCAGCGTAGCGAATGCGCCTGCCGGCGGGGGCGAACTCCATATCGATTTTGCCGCTGGTTCGCCACAACATTAGATTCCTGGTTTCACAATTCCCTCACAACTAGCTGACAAAACTCTCACACATGGGTGAGTAGATTACCGTGCAGTTCAACTGCCCCGGTAACCGAAATGCAAATTCTGCAATCCCTGAATGGTCGCCCAATGCGCGTCTGGGCGCTGTCGGCATTCCTTGCCTGGGTGGTCTTTCTGGTAACGCGTTTCGTCTTGCTCGGCCATTCCGTCATGTTCAGCGAACAGGCGCCGGGTGCTCTGTTCGGTGCCGTATTGCTCGGTATGTTGCGCGATGTGCCGGTGGTCTTGCTGCTTTCCTGGCCGTGGGCCATGTTCGAGATAGCCTTCAACCGGAAGTGGGCAGATCGTCTGCGCTGGCCTTTGTTGGCCATTTATGTTTTCACGCTGATTTTTGTTGGGGTTTCCGAAGGTGTTTTCTGGGAAGAATTCAGCGTTCGTTTCAACTTTATTGCAGTGGATTACCTGGTTTTTACGACAGAAGTGATCGGCAATATTCGTGAGTCCTACCCGGTCGGCAAAATCATTTCCGGCCTTGCCGTACTGACCCTGGTCGTCGTCTGGAGCTTGCGGCGGCCGCTGCGGGCTGCCGTTACCGTCGAGTCGGGGCGCGCCACCCAGTTTGGCTGGGCGTTGAGCTTGATGCTGGCGGTTTGTGTCGTTGCATACAAGATGCCCTTGTCGGAGTTTTCCAACAATGCGTTTGCCAATGAGTTGGCCGATAACGGTTGGCGCAGCTTTATTGCAGCGGCGCGTCAGAACAAGCTGGATTACCGCCAGTTCTACGCAACACGGCCGGATGCCGAGGTGATGGCTGATCTGCAACGTCTTTCCGGTCACGGCCAAGTTTCAGCTAATAACACGAGTCTGCTAAAGGCCAGCTTCAAGCCAGGCAAGCAGCCCAATGTGGTTGTGATCATGATGGAAAGCATGTCCGCCGAGTTTATGGAGACTTTCGGCAACAACCAGGGTATTACCCCCAATCTTGATCGTCTGGGCAAAGAAGGCATGCTGTTTACCCGGCTCTATGCCACCGGTACCCGTACCGTTCGTGGCCTGGAGGCGCTGTCTGCTGCGCTGCCGCCGCAACCCGGCGCTTCCGTCGTGCGCTGGCCGAATGTCTCCAATCTCAATACCCTGGGCAGCACGCTGGCAGCGCGCGGCTGGACACCTCATTTCATCTACGGTGGCTATGGCATGTTCGACAACATGAACAGCTACTTTGAATCGCAGGCCTACAAAGTCACCGACCGCAAGAGTTTTCAGGAGGGGCTGGTCCAGTTTGAAAATGTCTGGGGTGTGGCTGACGAGCATTTGTTTGATCAGGTGTTGATCAACATGGATAGGGAGGCTTCTGCCGGCAAGCACTTTTTCGCCCACATTATGACTACCTCCAACCACCGCCCATTTACTTACCCGGATGGCCGTATCGATATTCCATCACCAGCCAAGCGTGAAGGTGGTGTCAAATACGCTGATTACGCTCTCGGTCGCTTTATGGAAATGGCAAAGCAAAAGCCGTGGTTTGACAATACCATCTTCCTGATCGTCGCCGACCACTGCGCAAGCAGCGCGGGCAAGAGCAAGATTCCAGTCTATCGTTATCACATTCCGGCCATTATCTATGCGCCGAAGATGGTTGCGCCAAAACAGATAGATACGCTGGCCAGCCAGATCGACCTTGCCCCAACCCTGCTGGCCATGCTCGGTCTTGAGGGCGATGACCATTTCGTTGGTCGCGACATCCTGCATACGCCTCCAGAGGAGGGGCGGGCTCTGCTGTCGACCTATCAGAACCTGGGTTATATGAAGGGCAATTTGATGACGGTGCTGCAACCCAAGCGCAAGATCGAAACTTTCCGCATCAGTAAAGATGGCAAGGAGGCGCAGTTGGTCGCCACCGAGCCGAAGATGGTGCAAGAGGCGATTGCCTACTTCCAGGGGGCTGCATTATTGATGGAGCAGCACAGCGAAGACGGCAAGAGAATATGAGCTGGGTTGGTGTGAGGTTTACGCTGCCACACCACTGAATGAGGCACTAACCCGCAAAAAAATGACCCGCTGGCTGGCGGGCCAAAATACGTCTAGGAGGAGTTGCCTCACCATACTGCCCTCTGAAACTGACCAAAATCTGACCGGATACGCCGGCATTTTGCGCTCAGGGCCAGAGGATGCAGGCCCAGACGATGGCGGCATTGAACAGGCTGAACAAGACTGCCGCACTGCCCATGTCCTTGGCGCGTTTGGCCAGTTCGTGCTTTTCCGGCGAGGCTTTGTCCACTACCGCTTCCAGCCCCGAGTTGAGGATTTCGACGATCAGGATCAGGACGATGCTGCCGATCAGAATGGCGCGGTCGACACCGGTTTTGCCAAGAAAAATTGCCAGCGGGATGGCGATGCAGGCGAGCAGGACTTCTTCACGAAAAGCCGCCTCATTCTTCCACGCGGCACGAATGCCATCACGCGAGTAACCCAGAGCATTCCATAGTCGGGTCAGGCCTTTTTTGCCTTTGAACTCTTGCGCCGACGTCATCAGGTGTTCTTGACGTGCCAGGCGCCGGTGGGCGCATCATTCAACGCCACGCCAATCGCCGCACGGGTCATTACCGACGGGTTGATGAAGCCTATGCCCCGATTGACCGGCCGGTAAAAAATGATCGGCTGTTCAAAGAGCCGGGTAATCCGCATGGTACGTTCCATCGCATCGTTCGGGCGATTTCCTTCGGCCCAGACTGACAGGCTGTCGCCACCTTCAAAATAAAAATCAATCGGCGTCGCGATATAAAGTTCATTGACCTCAGCGGTCGGCGGTGTTTCACCCAGCGCGAGGGCGCGAAAATCGGTATGGCTGGCGTGTGGCAGATAGGCGCTGAGATCAATATCGCTCTCGAACTCGATGCGCGTGATGGCTGCCGGGCAAAAAATTTCGGTGCCGGATTCGGAAACGACGACCAAGGTTCTATTGCTGAAGATCTGCGCGCAACGCCTCAGGCTGTCGAGAATTTCGCTGACGCGCGCCGGGTCGGATTGCGTAAAGCGCCGTGTGCGATTGGCGGTGGTGACGATGGTGATGGTGATCGACATGGCAGAAATCCTCTCCCGGTTGGCATTAACAGTATCTTACCTTAGCGCTTGAGCAAAGGCTTGAGGAAGCGCCCGGTGTGGCTGGCCTTGCATTTGGCAACGTCTTCCGGCGTGCCGGCAACCAGGATGCGCCCGCCGCCATCGCCGCCTTCCGGCCCGAGGTCGACCACCCAGTCGGCGGTTTTGATGACGTCAAGATTGTGTTCGATGACGACGATCGTGTTGCCGTTGTTGGCCAGCCGCTGCAATACGCTGAGCAGCATTTCGATGTCCTGGAAATGCAGGCCGGTGGTCGGCTCGTCGAGGATGTAAAGCGTGCGCCCGGTGTCGCGCTTGGACAATTCCAGCGCCAGCTTGACGCGCTGCGCCTCGCCGCCGGAAAGCGTCGTCGCGCTCTGGCCGAGGGTGATGTAACTGAGGCCGACATCGACCAGCGTTTGCAGCTTCTTCGCCACGACCGGCACGGCATCGTAGAACTCGCGCGCCTGCTCGACCGTCATGCCGAGAATGTCGTGGATGTTCTTGCCTTTGTAATTGATCTCCAGTGTTTCGCGGTTGTAGCGCTTGCCGTGGCAGACGTCGCAGGGCACGTAGATGTCGGGCAGAAAGTGCATCTCGACCTTGATCATGCCGTCGCCCTGACAAGCCTCGCAGCGCCCGCCCTTAACGTTGAAACTGAAACGCCCCGGCCCGTAGCCGCGCGCCCGCGATTCCGGCACTTGCGAAAACAGGTCGCGGATCGGCGTCAGCAGGCCGGTGTAAGTCGCCGGGTTGGAACGTGGCGTGCGGCCAATCGGCGCCTGATCGACGCTGATCACCTTGTCGAACAGATCGAGGCCGATGATCTCCTTGTGCGGCGCCGGCTCGGCGGTGGCGCCGTAAAGGTGGCGGGCGGCAGCGGCATACAGGGTGTCGTTGATCAGGGTTGATTTGCCGGAGCCGGAAACGCCAGTAATGCAGGTCATCAAGCCGCCGGGGATCTCCAGCGTGACGTCTTTCAGGTTATTGCCGTAAGCACCAACCACTTTGAGCTGTTTGTCAGGATGTTGCGGTCGACGGGTTTTGGGAGCCGAAATTTTCTTGCGCCCGGACAGGTAATCACCGGTCATCGACGCCGGGTTGGCCGTCACTTCTGCCGGGGTGCCTTGGGCGACGATGGCGCCGCCGTGGACGCCGGCGCCGGGGCCGATGTCGATGACGTAGTCGGCGGAACGAATGGCGTCTTCGTCATGCTCGACGACAATTACCGTATTGCCCATGTCGCGCAGATTCTTCAGGGTTTGCAGCAGGCGGTCGTTGTCGCGCTGGTGCAGGCCAATCGACGGCTCATCGAGCACGTACATGACGCCGGTCAGCCCGGAACCAATCTGCGAGGCGAGCCGGATGCGCTGTGCTTCGCCGCCGGACAGCGTTTCAGCCGAGCGTTCGAGACACAGGTAATCGAGGCCGACGTTGATCAAAAAGCTCAGCCGTGAGGTGATTTCCTTGAGAATTTTGTCCGCCACCTGCGCCTTGGCGCCGGTCAGTGTCAGACAATTGAAGTAATTGCGCGCCTCGCCGAGCGGTAGGCGGCTGATTTCGTGCAGTGTCTTCTCGCCAACCCGCACGTGGCGCGCTTCGGTGCGCAGGCGGGTGCCGTTGCAGGTCGGGCAGGTCGAGTTGCTGACGTACTTGGCCAGTTCCTCGCGCACCGCATTGGAGTCGCTGCCTCGATAACGCCGCTCAAGATTGGGGATGATGCCTTCGAAGGTGTGGTTGCGGTCGAAGCGCGTGCCTTTTTCATTGAGGTAGCGGAAGGCGATTTCGGTACGCCCCGAGCCGTAGAGAATCAAGGTGCGAACCTCTTCGCTCAGCTCGCTCCACGCGGTGTCGACCGAGAAATCGTAATGCGCGGCGAGCGATTCGATGATCTGGAAATAAAACTGGTTCTTCTTGTCCCAGCCGCGAATCGCCCCGTTGGCCAGCGAAGCCGCTGGATTGGTGACGACACGCTTGGGGTCGAAAAACTGGATGACGCCCAGCCCGTCACACTTCGGGCAGGCGCCCATCGGGTTGTTGAAGGAGAAGAGGCGCGGCTCCAGCTCCTGCAAGGCGTAGGAACACACCGGGCAGGCGAACTTGGCGGAGAACATGTGTACCGTGTCGCTATCCATCTCCAGTGCGATAGCCCGGCCATCGGCGTGGCGCAGGGCGGTCTCGAAAGACTCGGCGAGGCGCTGACGCATGTCGTCGCGCACCTTGAGGCGGTCGACGACTACATCGACGTTGTGCTTTTGCGACTTGTTCAGCTTGGGTACGGCGTCGATTTCATAGACCTGACCATCGACACGGACGCGGGCAAAGCCCTGGGCGCGCAATTCGATGAACAGATCAACCTGCTCGCCCTTGCGATTGGCGACCACCGGGGCGAGGATCATCAATTTTGTTTCGGCGGGCAGGGCCAGCACATGATCGACCATCTGCGAAACTGTTTGCGCTTCGAGCGCCTGGTTGTGTTCTGGGCAATACGGCGTGCCAGCACGGGCGAAAAGTAGGCGCAGGTAGTCGTGGATTTCGGTGACGGTGCCGACGGTTGAGCGCGGGTTGTGCGAAGTGGCCTTCTGCTCGATCGAAATCGCCGGCGACAGGCCTTCGATCAAATCGACATCCGGCTTTTCCATCAACTGCAAAAACTGCCGGGCGTAGGCCGACAGCGATTCGACATACCGCCGCTGACCCTCGGCATACAAGGTGTCGAACGCAAGTGAGGACTTACCTGAGCCGGACAGCCCGGTAATCACGATAAGCTGGTCGCGCGGCAGATCGAGATTGATGTTCTTTAAATTATGAGTGCGCGCACCACGAATGCGGATGGTTTCCATCGCCGTTCTGCTGAAGATTGGGAAGGCGAAACTATACTCAAATACCCGCTGCAGGGTTCACCGGAGTTGCTGGCGCAGGTAGGCGACGCTGGCATTTGCGGCCAGCAACAGTTGCACGGCGGCCACCCCGGCCCAGATGCCGTGACCGTCACGCCAGAGCAGCCAGGCCAGGGTGCCAAAAATCGGGGCTAGCAGCCACATGAGGATGACGGTTCGCCCGCGCACGACAATGACCGGCGGTGTTTTTGCCAGAAGGCGCGGGCGCCGTCCATCGGTCAGCGCGATGCTGAGCAGCAAGCATCCGCCACCGCCCATGCCGGCGGCAAAAAGCAGGATTGCGCCGAACTCGGCCCAGCGAATATCGGCCAGCGCCACGCTTTCAGCCGGGTTGTCGGGATTGACCAATATATTGATCGCCCCGCCCTCTGCGCCCAGCGTTTCACGCAGCTGCTCATCCCAGTCATCGAAGCCATTGCTACGGACTATCGAAAACGACAAGCGCTCGCCGACGTATTCGCGGCCCGCGAATTGATAACGGTAGCGGCCTTCCACTCGGCTCGTCCTGGCGCTCAGGCTGCTGCCTGATCTCGGAGAGTCTCTCGTCTGCAGGCTTTCAAGAACAGCAGATTGCATTTCCCAATGTTGGGCGCGCAGGTGGCTGACGATCTGCCAGCCGGCAATCAGCATGGCGGCCAGGCCGAGCAGCGAAAATGCCGTGCCGATAACAATGAGGGGCCAGAGAGAGCGGTTTTTTTTGCCTGCCATAGGGTGCTTATTGTAGGGGATGCACGCTGCAGCTTGTGTCGGCCGTTGGTTGCGGTCGACGGCCAATTTGGCCCCGATTTTTTTGGCTGCACCGGCTTCCGGACAGGAGATTTTCAGCTTTGGCAAAATATCTGGCGCAGTCTCACGCCCTGAGACTGCACCGGCGCAAAGTGGCGGAAACTCACTGAGGGGAATAGCCATGAACGACACCGACCAACTTGACCGCTTTGTATTCATTACCACCCTAATCAGCGCACTTGTCGCCAATTTGCCTTGGTGATATGCCTTTCGTCCAATAGTGTCTGGTACTACAGGCGCCTATGATGTTGGCAAAATAAAGGGGGGTGATATGACTCAATCGGAGCGCTTCGGCGTCATCGAACGGATGCTGCTGACCCGGCGCAGTATTGGCTTTGCCGAGCTGCAAGAACGCCTCTGCGTCTCGCGCGCCACCCTGTACCGTGACTTGACCGCGCTACGCGACCGGATGAATGTGCCAATCATCCATGATCGCGAGACCAACACTTACCGTATCGACAGCAGCGTCGAACGTTACGAGCTGCCCGGCGTCTGGTTTTCCGCCGGCGAAATCCACGCTCTGCTCAGCATGCAGCAACTGCTCGCCGCCTTCGACACCGGCGGTATCCTGGCCGAACACATCAGCCCGCTGCGCGACCGTCTCGCCCGCATGCTCAAGACCGTATCCCCGGCCAGCGAAGACATTACCCGGCGCATCCACATCCTGAGCGCTGCCGCCCGGCCCTGCGCGCCCCAGCACTTCCCGACCATCGCCGCTGCGTTGATGGAACGCCAGCGCCTCAGCATCGACTACAGCGCCCGCAGTAACGGCGCCACCAGCCAGCGCCAAATCTCACCACAACGCCTCACTCACTACCGCGACAACTGGTATCTCGATGCCTGGTGTCATCTGCGTGAAGAACTGCGAAGCTTTGCGGTCGACGCCATAAAAGCCGTAAAAATTGTCGATGCCCCGGCCAGCGATATTGCGGAAAGCCGGCTCGACGCGGCCCTCGGTGCCGGCTACGGCATCTTCTCCGGCAGTGAAGTGCGCTGGGCCACCCTCAACTTTACCGCCCAACGCGCCCGCTGGGTTGCCGCCGAGCACTGGCACCCGGAGCAGGAAGGCAGCTTTCTGGACGACGGCAGCTACCAACTGCGCGTGCCTTATAGCAACGATCCGGAGTTGATTATGGATATTTTGAAATACGGGCCGGATTGCGAGGTGATGGGGCCGGGGGAGTTAAGGGAGAAGGTGGTTGGGTTGCTGAAGGCAGCCGTGGGGAGGTATGGGGATGAGTGATGAACGAGATTTTGAGCACACCGATTTCCTGGCGCACATCAGGAACGACAACGGTTGCCTGATTGCGCATCGGTTGGAGGATCACCTGATCGATGTTTCCGAACTGGCCGCCGACTTTGCCGCCGAATTCGGCGCCGCTCCGTGGGCTGCGCTGGCCGGCATCTGGCACGATCTGGGCAAATACCGGGATGGGTTTCAGCGCTATATCCGGCAGTGCGGCGATCCCAATGCGCATATCGAAGGCCGCATCACCGGTCCGGAGAAAACGCACTCTGCCGCCGGCGCCTTATGGGCGCAGCAGTATCTGGCCGAGGTGGACAAGCGTTCCGGCCCGGTCGTGGCACGCGTGTTGGCCTATCTGATTGCCGGCCACCACGCCGGGCTGGACAATTGGTTCGGTGGCCTGCACGAACGCTTTAGCCGAGAAGATACGGTACGAGAAGGGCGCGATGCGCTGGCTGTGGCGATTCCCGAAGCCATCCTCAAACGGCCCGCCGGCTTGCCCGACCTGAACGCAATCCGTACCGATCAGGAACACAACATTCCCGGCCGTTTTGCGCTTTGGGTGCGCATGCTGTTTTCCTGCCTGGTCGACGCCGATTTTCTCGATACCGAGGCCTTCATGTCGCAGGGCAAGGCCGAGGCACGTAACGGCTTCATGGCGATGGCCGATCTGGAAAAGCGGCTGGCCGAGCGTCTGGCGCAGATGACCCAGGATGTTGCCGTGCGCGGCGAGGCCGATAGCCAGGTCAATCGAAAGCGCGCCGAAGTGCTGCTCGCCTGCCTCGCCAAGGCCGAATGCCCACCCGGCGTGTTCAGCCTCACAGTGCCAACCGGTGGCGGCAAGACCTTATCCAGCCTTGCTTTCGCGCTACGCCATGCCGTGCGCCACGGCAAACGCCGGGTCATCTACGCCATCCCCTACACCAGCATCATCGAGCAGACGGCGGGCATCTTCCGCAGCATCTTTGGCGACGAGAACGTTATCGAACACCACAGCAATGTCGAGGTGGATGACAAGCAGGAAACTGCCCGCTCCCGCCTGGCCTGCGAAAACTGGGATGCGCCGTTGATCGTCACCACCAACGTGCAATTGCTGGAAAGCCTGTTCGCCAGCCGTACTTCGCGCTGCCGCAAGCTACACAACCTGGTCGGCAGCATCGTCGTGCTCGACGAGGCGCAATTGCTGCCGGTGCCCTATCTGCAGCCGGTAGTCGACGTGCTGCGCCTACTGGTCAAGGATTACGGCGTCACGCTGGTGCTGTGTACCGCCACCCAACCGACGCTGGAAAGCCGCAACGGTTTCGACCAGGCCCGCCAACTGCGCGGCTTCGCGGCCGGCGAAATCCGCGAAATCGTCGATGACGTGGCCGGACTGTACGCCGCGCTGGAACGGGTCAAGGTCCATCTGCCGGCCGACCTGAAAACCCCCTGCAACTGGGATCAACTGGCACCACAAATCGCCGGACACGATGCTGTGCTCGCCGTCGTTGGCCGTCGGGCCGATGCCCGCGAACTCTATACGCGGGTCATGGCGGAAGATCGTGCAGGCTTGTGGCACCTGTCGGGCCTGATGTGCGCCCAGCACCGCAGCGACGCCATTGCCGACATCAAGCAGGCTTTGGTGACAAGGCGACAGGCGCTGGCGGCTGGGCAAACACCGGCGCCGATCCGGGTGATCAGTACCCAGTTGGTCGAAGCCGGTGTCGATATCGACTTCCCAGTCGTCTACCGCGCCCTGGCCGGGCTGGATTCCATCGCCCAGGCTGCCGGCCGCTGCAATCGCGAGGGCCGGCTGGAACGGGGCGAAGTTCATGTCTTCGTGCCGCCCAAGCCTGCACCGCCGGGGCTGCTGCGCATGGCCGAGCAAGCGACGCGCATCCTCTGGGAAGCCTTGCCACCCGAGGCCGACCCCATGGGCGTCGAGCGCTTCGCGGACTTTTTCCGCCAGCTTTACGGCAACGCGATTCTCGACGCCAAGGATATTTGTGGTTTGCTGCGCGCCGGCAAGGTCGGTGACGTCAATTTCCGTACCGCCGCCGAGCGCTTCCGCCTGATTGACGAAGCCGAAGGTGCCACGGTCTTCGTCCGATACAAGCGTAATGCAGACGACGATGCAATCGACGTGTTGCTGAACACGCTGAAAAAGGAAGGCCCGCAGCGCTGGCTGCTGCGCAAGCTGCAACGCTACGGCGTGAGTATCTACCAACGCGACCTGCAACGTCTGGAAGGTCTAGGCGACATCGAACCGCTGGGCGGCGATTTTCCGGGTTTGTACGTGCAGTCGTTTGGCAACGATGTGCTCTACGACCGGGTGCTGGGTATCAATGTGGATGGGGCGCCGGGCGATCCGGGGAGTCTCGTGCTGTGAGACTGATGCTGGTGACAATGTTTGAAATGCGAAAGGAGAAACGATGACGAGTTTTTGCCTTGAAGTGTCGGGTGACTTCGCCTGCTTCACCCGACCGGAAATGAAGGTCGAGCGGGTGTCCTACGACGTGATTACGCCATCAGCGGCGCGTTCGGTGTTCGAGGCCATTTTGTGGAAGCCGGCGATTCGCTGGGAGGTGCGCCGTATCGAGGTGTTGAAGCCGATCAAATGGATCAGTGTGCGGCGCAACGAGGTGTCGGCCAAGGCTTCGGTGCGCAATGCCCAGACGGCGATGAACGCCGGGCAGGGCAATCTGGCGCTGTACATCGAGGACGACCGCCAGCAGCGGGCCGGGCTGTTCCTGCGCGACGTGGCTTATCGCTTGCATGCCGATCTGTTGCCGGTCGGTGACGATGCGCGGGCGAATCCGGCCAAGTACCGGGAGATGTTCCAGCGCCGGGCCGAGAAAGGGCAGTGCGTCAATCAGCCCTACCTCGGTTGCCGCGAATTCGCCGCCCGTTTCCGGCTAGTCACCGATCCGGACAGCGAGGCGCCGGCCCTGGCCGAAAGCCGCGACCTGGGCTGGATGCTCTACGACATGGATTTTGCTGCGGTCAACGACCCGAAACCGCGTTTTTTCCGGGCCGATCTGCAAAACGGGGTTATCGACCTGACACAAGCGCAGGTGACGGCATGATCCTGCAAGCGCTTGTTGAATACTACGACCGGGCAACCGACTTGGCGCCAGAGGGATGGGAGTGGAAGCGCATTCCATTTTTTGTCGAAATCGCTCAGGACGGCCGTTTCTTGCAGTTGAGCGACATGCGTAATGGCCCCAAGGCCAGCGACGTAAAACCTCTCCTGGTTCCTAAGTCCGAAATTCGAAGTGGCACGAAGTCGTATGAAAAGCCCAATACGCTATGGGACCACTACGGATTTGTTCTTGGGGTAGCGAAAACAGATAAACCTGCTGATCAGGAAGCCGCAAAGAAGCAGCTGACACATTTCCATAATCGGATTCGTTCGCTGCGTTTGGCATTGCCAGAAAATAAACGATTGCTGGCAATTGACACATTTTACGAGAAGGCTGAATACCAACAAGCTCTTGCCGACCCTCTGTGGAAAGACTGCTCAAAAATCCCCGGTTGCAATCTAACCTTTCGCGTTTCTGGTGATGTTGATCCGGCATTGAGTGACCAAAATATCCGGGAATCAATTACATCAACTCATTCCGAACGTTCGCCCGAAGGGACTCGCGAAGGAATATGCCTCGTTACTGGCAAGCACTCAAAGATTCAGCAGCTTCATTTTCCTATAGCAGGGGTTTGCGAAAAGCCAGCGCCGCTTTCTTCAATCAATGATGGTGCGTGTCCTGCATTCGCTTCTTTCGGTAAGGCGCAAGGATTTAACTTCCCTGTTGGAACGGAGGCAGCATTCAAGTACTCGACAGCTTTGAGCCATCTTCTTGGGCAGAACTCCATGCAGCGTTTTCGAATAGGCGAATCGATTGCAGTGTTCTGGGCGCAAAAGGAGGTCCCTGAGGCCGAAGATGGTTTTGCTGCAGTTTTTGGGGAGCAAGATGACCCTGTCGCTAGAACCGCTCAAGTTCGGTCGTTATTGAACGCCATAAATAGCGGGCAATTTGATGGCGGACGAGGCAAAACACTGTTTTATATACTTGGCCTCGCCCCAAATGTGGCACGGATTTCGATCCGCTTCTGGCATGCCGCTCCGCTCCACGAAATCGCCCGCCAGATCAGGCAGTGGTTCGCTGACCTGAAAGTCGTGCGTAGTGCGAAAGACCCGGAATACCCGAGCCTTTTCCGCCTGCTCGCCGCCTGCGCCCAGCAGGGCAAGGCCGACAACATTCCGCCCAACCTGGGTGGCGACATCATGCGGGCGATTCTCTCCGGCAGCCCGTTTCCGGCCACCTGGCTGAACGCGGCGGTGTTGCGCTGTCGCGCTGAACAGAACGTCACTTACCTGCGGGCTGCCGCCATCAAGGCCAGCCTCAATCGTTTGCAACGCTTTCAACCGAATCAATCCCTCGACAAGGAGTTGTCCGACATGCTCGATTTAGAGAACATCAGCCCGGCCTACCGGCTGGGGCGCTTGTTCGCCGTTTTGGAAAGAATTCAGGAAAAGGCGATCAACCCCAATACAACTATCCGTGAGCGTTATTACGGTGCCGCTTCTAGCTCTCCGATAAGCGTCTTCACGACCTTGCTGCGCCTCAAGAATCACCATCTGGCGAAGCTGAACGAACGTGAGAACGTTTATTTCGAACGTCTGCTCGGTGAAATCATGGGTGGCCTTAACGACTTCCCGAAGCATCTGAGCCTGCCCGAGCAAGGCCGTTTTGCGCTCGGTTACTACCATCAGCGCCAGGACTTTTTCAGCAAATCCGAATCCAGCCAATCCACCCAGGGAGAATCCAAATGAGCCTGAACAACCGCTACGACTTCGTTCTCGTTTTTGATGTGCGCGACGGCAACCCCAACGGCGACCCGGATGCCGGCAACCTGCCGCGTCTCGATGCTGAATCCGGCCACGGGCTGGTGACGGATGTTTCCCTCAAGCGAAAGGTGCGCAACTTTGTGCAGTTGGTTGAATCAGGGCCGGATGGTAGGCCAACTGAGAAACACGACATTTTTATCCGTGAGAAAGGGGTGCTGAATCACCAAATTGAGCGCCCTTACTCAGTCGATGAAAAAACAAAGGCAGCGTGGGATGCCTGGGTGGCTTGGCAGAATGACAAGAAAAAGAACCCGAAGCCGTTGCGGCACTATGAAGACGTTGCTCGCGACTGGATGTGCTGGAACTTCTATGACGTCCGAACCTTTGGTGCAGTGATGACTACCGGAGACAAAGGCGAAGGTGATGGTGTTGAAAGTAAGTTGAAAAAAACCGCTGGGCAAGTTCGTGGTCCGGTTCAGCTTACTTTTGCTCGTTCTGTAGACCCCATCGTTACCCTTGAATATTCGATTACCCGTATGGCAGTAACGAATGAAAAAGACCTGGAAAAAGAGCGAACCATGGGCCGCAAACACACGGTTCCCTACGGCATCTATGTCGCCCACGGTTTCGTTTCCTCATTCCTTGCCAAGCAGACGGGTTTTGGTGACGACGATCTCGAATTGCTTTGGCAGGCGCTGGAGCACATGTTCGAGCACGACCGCTCGGCGGCGCGCGGCGAAATGTCGACGCGTGGCCTCTACGTTTTCAAGCACGATTCTGAACTTGGCAACGCCCACGCTCATACGCTATTTGATCGCATCACCATCCAGCGCAAGGCCGATGTCGACGTGCCGCGCAACTTTGCCGATTATGAGGTGACGGTAAATGAGGCCGATTTTCCGGCTGGGGTGACGCTGATCAAGCGGGTGTAAAACCAGACGCTACAGCCGTCCAGCCCAGTATTCCGGCTGCCGGCTGTGGTGGGCGATAGCGACGATTTCTAGCGTGTCGCCCTTTAGCCGATACACCACGGTGTAAGGGTAACGCTGGAAAATCAGACGGCGGGTACTACTACCGCTGGGTTCGCCGATTTCCGGGTGAGTTTTCAGGAGTGCCAGCGTATCTTCAAAATCATCAAGAAACCCGGTAGCGATACGTGCACTGGCCTCCTGGAGGTACCACTCGAAAGCCCGGCGAATTTCTCGTCGGGCAGCCGGGTGCAGTCGGACGGAACTCACAGCAAGCGGGCGCGCAGTTCAGCGATGACTTGTTCGGCGGGCACGGTCTCAACTTCGCCGGCATCGAGTTGCGCGACACGGCGGGCGATTTCCTCATCCCAGGCGGCGGCAATCGCTTCTGGTGTATCGACGCTGACCCAAAGTTTTTCTGCCAGATGTACGCGCTCGTCTGAACTGAGTTGCATGGCAGCCTGAGCCACCTGTTCGTAAGTAAGCAACATCATCAAATCCTCCTTTGCGGTAGACCTCGGATTGTAAAGAAGTTTCATCTGGATAGCGTACATCATGAATAGCGAACCCCTCGACCCCATTCCACTTTCTGCCCTCCAGCACTGGGCTTACTGCCCGCGCCAGTGCGCCTTGATCCATGTCGAGCAGGTCTTCGATGAGAATATTTTCACCCAGCGCGGGCAGGCGCTGCACAAGCGGGTCGATGACCCCGGTTTCGAGGTGCGCGACGGTTTGCGGGTAGAGCGGGCTTTGCCGCTGTTTTGCGACCGTCTTGGCTTGGTCGGCAAGGGCGATGTCGTTGAATTTCTGGCGGATGGCACGCCCTATCCGGTGGAGTACAAACACGGTTCCCGGCACAAACGGGCCGATATTGCCGCCTGCGACGATCTTCAACTCGGTGCGCAGGCACTTTGTCTTGAGGAAATGTTCGGGCATGCGGTGCCGGAAGGGGCTTTGTACTACGCCACCTCGCGCCGTCGGCGAATTGTTACGGTCGACGCCGATTTAAGGGCAAAAATTGAGGTGACTGTTGGCGAGGTGCGTCGGCTGCTGACTGCCGGTGTTTTGCCACCACCGTTAAACGATGATCATTGCCGCGCCTGTTCACTGCGCGATCTTTGCCAGCCCGAGGCAGTAGCCCGTTCGCCGGAACGCTCGGCGGCCTTGAATTCCCTGTTCGTGCCGGAAGACTGATATGCAACTACTCAATACGCTTTACGTGACGACGCCTGAAAGCTATATCCATCTCGACAATGACACCTTGCGTGTCGAAGTCGAGAAAGAAACTCGCCTGCGGGTGCCGCTGCACCATCTCAGCGCGGTTGTTTGCTTTGGTTATGTGTCGGTTTCTTTACCCTTGATGCATCGCCTGGCGGATAGCGGCATCAGCCTCGTCTTGCTCGATATGCATGGACGTTTCAAGGGGCGGCTGGAAGGTGCGGTTTCCGGGAATGTACTGCTGCGCCAGGCCCAGCATGGCCTGGGGCGCGATCTGGTATTTGCCTTGGGGGTCGCTCGTAACTGTGTCGCCGGCAAGGTACGCAATTGCCGCCAGGTTCTGCTGCGCGGTTCGCGTGAGGCCAAAATACCGGAAGAGGCCAGCGCACTGGCCCGAGGTGCCGCCGATCTGGCGGCCACGCTGCGTGCCTTGCCGGGTGCGGATGACCTCGACACCTTGCGCGGCTTGGAGGGCGAAGCGGCCCGCCAATACTTTGCCGCGCTGACTTTTCTCGTACGGGCCAGTGCCCGCGACAGCTTCCGCATGGACGGGCGAACCCGGCGTCCGCCACGGGACCGCATCAATGCGCTGCTGTCTTTCGTCTACTCGCTGCTGATGAACGATTGTCGTTCGGCGGTGGAGGCGGCCGGTCTTGATCCGCAAATTGGCTTCCTGCATGCGGTGCGGCCGGGGAGGGCGGCCCTGG
>CAXYZX010000026.1:0-21036 GCA_964293845.1 uncultured Dechloromonas sp. | reverse complement strand
ATCCGATAAAAATGAGTTTTCTCATTTCGACCTCCTGCATTCAGACTACCTCTGATGGTGCAGGTTGCAAGCCTATGGCGACCTATCCAGCTAACATTTCCACTACCAAGACCCGCCGCCCCGGCCGATCTCCGATACGGGGCCCTGCTTCCTCAATACCAACTGGATCATCGCGAACAGCCGATGGAACAGGTAATCGACTTGATCCACGTCGATAACGGGCACCTGCGCGATCAGTTCAAGCTACTGAACTGAAGCAAGCTTTGGCTAAAGGTTGAAGGTAGCCGCCAGTATCGATAGGCCGGGGTAACTCCCGGCTTTTTTACGCCACTTGATTGAGCATCACCACGTTGTTGTGGATTTTCTCAAGAATATCCAGCTTGGTACTCCATTGCTCAAGTGCCTTTCGACGTTCAACCAAATAATCATGCTGGTCATAGACAGCGATCAAGCCACCTAACGTATGGTTCAAACATCGCTCGGCAATAGCTACAGGAACACCCAGTGCACCAAGGTGGCTACGCGCTGTTGAACGAAGGTCATGCGGTGAGAAGGCACGGATTTTGTCACCGAGATCCGCGCACACGCGCTCAAGAGCATGATTTACTGACCCTGGCTGCATTGGGTAATCACCTTCCTTGCGTTTCTTGATTACGGGGACAACGTAGTCAGACCTCCCCGCGATCTTTTTCAACTCTTGGAAGTAGCCAATGACTTGTTCGGTCAGTGGAACAACGAACTCACGAATTGATTTCCGGCCATCACCAGGAGGGATAAGCCATGTTTTCTTCTCGAAATCAACGTGAGCCCACTCTGCGAGCATCAAGGCTTGGATACGAACCGCAGTTGATAGAAGAATGCGAGTAACAAACTCAACGGTGCGGTTTGCCTTTCCCAAAGCAGTGAGCAGCGCCTTGATTTCGTCATCGTTCAGCATGATCCTGGTGCTGCCAGCCCTCCCTGCAACACCTGAGATGGCCTTGTGCGAGATACCGACGGCAGGGTTGATATCGATGATTTTCTTGCTCTGAGCGTGGTCGAAGATCGTTTTGACGACGCTGAGCACTTCCTTGACCTGCTTGGGATGCTTGGCGTTCACCCGCTCCAGAAGATCTACCAAGTCAGCACCACTAACGTCCCGCGCAGTCAGGTGGCCAATGGCCGGGAAAATATACGTCCTGATCTTCTGACGGCGTGAGACTCCGGTCGAGGCTGCCAGTCCGGGGAGAACCTTTTCCTCATAGTCGGCAACAAGGCTCTTAACAGTCATCGCCTTAATCTGTTCGTGCTTCTCAATCTGCTTTTCACGTCCAACGTCCATTCCCTGTTGAATGCGCACCCGGTCTGCAGACGCCAACTCTCGAGCCTTTTTAAGCGAAATATCGGGGAACTTGCCAATTGTCTTCTCGCGCTGCTTGCCACCATAACGGTAGCGCAGCACCCAAGAAGCGGTACCAGCCGCAGACAAAGTGAAAGTCAGACCATCGCCATCTGACTTGGCGACCGGAGCCGCTGCTTTGATCCAGTGCCGAATCTGAATATCGTTGAGAGCGCCCATTCTTGCCTCTGATCTATGAATTTTCCAGCTACTCAGCTAGCTACTCACGCTAGCTACTCAGCTGACTACTCAATATACCAGAGATGTTATGGGACGTTAAAACACGAAGAAAAATAAACCTATTTAAATACGGGAACTTGGAGTCCATAAAAGAGCCTATTTTGATATGTCATGATACGTCACAACACGACAATTCATAGCTCCTGCAACTCCTTGAATATACGCCGTGTTGTAAGTTCTGTTCCAGATAGATAATAAGCCATCAAGGAACGCATCAGTTGTTTGGCTTCCGCCCGCGAACGTGAGTCGGCAAAGTTCTCACCAGCCAGATCAAGCAAGGTCTTGCCACGTACAACCTGAGGTGCCGCTTCGGCGTGCTCCACGCGAACGGGCCCCTCTTCCATGCGATAAGTGTAATAGGCCTCGGCTTGCAGCGCCCTGCCCTCACTGTCTCGGTCCAGCGTCAATCCATAACCGAGTTCCTGCAGCAAAGCTTTCTCGAAACGGCGCAAATCAGCTTCGCGGACCTTACCCGATGGATCTTCAGCCAGGCAACGCAGCATGTCGCCGTAGCTGGCAAACAAATACTCATGCGCATCCTCGCGCGGTAGCAAATGCATGAGTAATTCATTGAGGTAGTAGCCACAGAACAGTGCTTCGCCGGCGAGAAGTGGCTGACCGCCCTGCCATTCTGCTTTCATCAGAGTCAGTACATCACCCTTGCCAGCCCAGCCCAGTTCCAGCGGCTGGAAGGCCATCAACAGGCCACGGATAGCTGAGCGCGGACGCCGTGCGCCACGTGCCAGCAGGGCCATGCGCCCGAAATCGCGGGAAAATACTTCAACAATGAGGCTGGTTTCCCGAAACGGGTAAGTGTGCAAGACGTAGGCCGGCTGGCCATCGACTTTGCCACGCTGGGTCATTCGTAACCGAGGCTCTTCAGCAGGCGCTCGTCATCGTTCCAGCCGGATTTCACCTTGACCCAGATTTCCAGATAGACCTTGCCATCAAACAGGCGCTCCATGTCCTGGCGCGCCTCTGAAGCGATACGCTTGAGTGACTCACCTCCTTTGCCGATGACAATCGCCTTGTGACCTTCGCGGTCAACGACAATGGCGGCGAAAATTCTTCGCATCTCCCCTTCAACTTCGTATTTCTCAATCTCGACCGTGGTCGAGTACGGCAACTCATCGCCAAGGAGGCGGAAAACCTTCTCGCGGATGTATTCAGCAGCCAGGAAGCGTTCGCTCTTGTCGGTCAACTCATCCTCAGGGAAGATCAGGCCCTCGTTCGGCAGGTGTTTGCGCGCAGCGGCCAGCAGGTCATCAGTCTGACGACCTTTGGCGGCGCTGACGGGGACGACAGCGGCGAAGTCATACTCGGCCGAGACCATCGCAACAAAGGGGAACAGTTCCGTCCGATCCTTGATCTGATCTGTCTTGTTGACCACCAAAACAACCGGGCGATCCTTGGGTAAAAGCCGGATCACCGCCCTATCCTTGTCATCGAAGCGACCCGCCTCGACCACAAAGAAAACCACATCGACATCAGCCAGCGTTTGGGTCACACCACGATTCATCGCCCGATTGAGCGCATTGGCAAATTTGGTCTGAAACCCCGGAGTATCTACGAAAACGTACTGCGCATTGTCGTTGGTCAGTATCCCCGTGACGCGATGACGCGTCGTCTGCGCCTTGCGCGAGACGATACTGATTTTTTCACCGATCAGTTTATTGAGCAATGTAGACTTGCCGACATTGGGACGACCAACGATAGCGATATAACCTGAGCAAAACTTGTTCATGCCTTGAGAGCCTTTAATGCGTTGTCAGCAGCGGCCTGTTCGGCAGCGCGACGGCTTGTTCCCGTGCCAGTGGTGCGCAACGGGGGATTATCGATCTCGCAAACTACCGAGAAACGCTGGTCATGTGCCGCCCCGGTTGCCTCCAGCAACTGGTAGCGAGGCAATGGTTTTTTGCGGCCCTGTAGCCATTCCTGTAAACGTGTTTTAGGGTCTTTGATGACCCCGCCCGGCTTGAGCTGGGTAAACAGAGGTGCATAGAGGCGGTTGATTGCTGCATCTGCGGCGTCAAATCCAGCATCAAGAAAAATGGCCCCAATCACCGCCTCAAGCGCATCGGCGAGGATGGACGGCCTTTGGTGTCCGCCACTTTTCAGTTCTCCCTCACCAAGGCGCAGGAGGTCACCGATTTTCAAGGTGAGAGCCAGTTGGTGCAGGGTTTCCTGACATACCAGATTGGCCCGCAAACGCGATAGATCACCCTCGGGAAGTTCCTGGTGACGAGCAAAAAGACTTTTGGCAATCACGCAATTCAGCACGCTGTCGCCAAGGAACTCCAGTCGTTCGTTATGAAGAGTGCTATGGCTACGATGCGTCAGTGCCGTCTGGAGCAGATCCTGTGTTGCAAAGGTATGGCCGAGGGTGGCCGCAAATTGAGAAAGGGTCATCCTTACGGGTTGGCAGTCGAGCCCTTGTAATCGATCAGCAGACTGACGTTATAGAAAAGCGGGACACGCTTTTCATATTCAAAAGAGATAACAATTTTCCCGTTCTCTTTTGTGACGTCCAATTGATCTGCGGTGAATGCCAGATGGTCAACTTCAGCATATTTGTTGAAAGCAGCTTTTACTTCGCCTACTGTCGCAGTCTCGGCGACTTGAGCAACAACAGCTTTGCAGTCTTTCAGAATTTTGAAATATTCAATAGCCGTTGGAGCCACCTTCAATCCCAATACCGCCACCATGGCAATAACAAAACCCCAAAAAAGCAGCCCGGAAAGCGCAACGCCGCGTTGAAATTTCATTTTCATTCCCTTACTTGAAGGATCCGACACGGCCAAGATCACTGAAATTCAGCCAGATAAAGAATGCTTTGCCAACAATATTTTGCTCTGGCACGAAACCCCAGGCACGGCTGTCACGACTATTGTCCCGATTGTCGCCCATCATAAAATAGTGGCCAGCCGGAACCTTGCAGATCACCCCGGCGGCATTGTAAATGCAATTTTCTCGATATGGAAAACGTGAAGCATCAGGAACGAAAGCTGGTGCATCTGTGTCATTGAGCAGCTGGTGCTCAACATCCCCCAGTTTTGCTGCATATTGCTCGGAGTAATACATTCGCTCCGGATGACGGTAGTCGTCGATTTTCTTCATCTCAATCGCTTGGCCGTTAATGGTCAAACGCTTGTTCTGATAGGCGACGGTATCGCCAGGCAGACCAACAACGCGCTTTATGTAATCGAGAGATGGATCCTCCGGGTAACGGAAAACCATGACGTCGCCGCGCTGAGGCAAGTTGATATCGATAATTTTTCTGTTGATCACCGGCAGACGGATGCCGTAAGTGAACTTATTGACCAGAATAAAGTCACCGACCAGCAGAGTTGGAATCATTGAGCCAGAAGGAATCTTGAACGGCTCAAACAGAAAGGAGCGCAACACGAAAACAATGAGGATGACCGGGAAAAAACTGGCTCCCCACTCGACCCAGAGCGGCTCCTTGGCACCACTGGGGCGCAATTTCCGACACTTCAGGACGTCGACCGCGTAAAGCGCGCCCGTGATGAGCAGTAGTACAAACAGGATTAGAGCAAAGTTCATTGTTCAGTCTTTAGTTATCGACGCGCAGAACGGCAAGGAAGGCTTCTTGCGGGATTTCCACACTACCAACCTGCTTCATGCGTTTTTTGCCGGCCTTCTGCTTCTCCAGTAGCTTCTTTTTACGGCTGATATCACCACCGTAGCACTTGGCCAGGACATCCTTGCGCATGGCCTTGACGTTTTCGCGTGAGATGATGTGCGAGCCAATTGCTGCCTGGATCGCCACATCGTACATCTGGCGCGGGATGAGTTCACGCATTTTGCTCGCCAATTCGCGGCCACGATATTGGGCATTGGCGCGGTGAACAATCAGTGACAAGGCATCGACCTTTTCACTGTTGATCAGAATGTCGAGCTTGACGACGTCGGCTGCCCGATATTCCTTGAAGTCGTAGTCAAGTGACGCATAGCCTTTGGAGCAGGATTTCAGCTTATCGAAGAAATCCATCACCACTTCAGCCATCGGCATCTCATAAACCAGTTTTACCTGACGACCGTGATAGTGCATGTCAACCTGATTGCCGCGTTTTTGGTTGCAAAGGGTAATGACGTTACCGAGATAGTCCTGCGGCACAAAAATTGTGGCGGTAATGATGGGTTCGCGCACTTCTTCGGTTTTGCTGGCATCCGGTAGCTTGGCAGGGTTTTCAACCTCAACGATCGAGCCATCGCGCATGACGACTTCGTACACAACAGTCGGTGCGGTAGTAATCAAATCCTGATCGAATTCGCGTTCCAGCCGTTCCTGCACGATCTCCATGTGCAGCAAGCCAAGGAAACCGCAGCGAAAGCCAAAACCCAACGCTTGAGAAACCTCAGGCTCATACTGCAGCGACGCATCGTTGAGCTTGAGCTTTTCCAGTGACTCACGCAGTGAATCGTACTGATTTGACTCTATCGGATACAAACCGGCAAATACCTGCGGCTTGATTTCCTTGAAGCCAGGCAAAGCAACGGCTGCCTTGCGGTCCATGGTGGTAATCGTGTCACCAACCTTGGCTGCTTTCAGCTCCTTGATGCCGGAAATGACGAATCCCACTTCACCGGCACGCAATGCTTCACGCGGCTCAGATTTGGGAGCAAACACGCCAACCTGCTCGCACAGTTGTTGCGCGCCAGTTGCCATGAACAACAACTTATCCTTCGGTTTCAAGACACCATCCACGACACGCACCAACATGACCACGCCAACGTAGTTGTCAAACCATGAATCGATGATCAATGCCTTGAGTGGTGCATCTGGATCTCCCTTGGGGGGCGGAATGCGGACAATGACTGCTTCGAGAATATCTTCAACGCCAAGCCCGGTTTTGGCTGAGGCTAGCACCGCATCGGTAGCATCAATACCGATAACGTCTTCAATTTCTTGCCGGGCATTTTCTGGATCAGCTGACGGCAAGTCAATCTTGTTCAATACGGGAACGACTTCAACATCAAGCTCAAGCGCTGTGTAGCAGTTAGCTACGGTCTGCGCCTCGACCCCCTGTGAAGCATCAACGACCAGCAACGCGCCCTCGCAGGCAGAGAGCGAGCGAGAAACCTCATAAGAGAAATCAACGTGCCCCGGCGTATCGATCAAATTAAGGTTATAGATCTGACCATCGCGAGCCTTGTATTGCAGGGCAGCAGTCTGTGCCTTGATCGTAATACCGCGTTCGCGCTCGATATCCATCGAGTCAAGCACCTGCGCTTCCATCTCGCGGTCAGACAATCCGCCGCACATGTGGATGATCCGATCGGCCAAAGTGGACTTGCCATGGTCAATGTGGGCAATGATGGAAAAATTTCTTATGTGGTTCAAAGCTATTAAAAAAGGGCGCTTTCACGGCGCCCTTCCCTGTTCAGAAGACCTTGTATTTTAGCGGATTCCAGCCAAATATTCACGGGTTTTAGGCTCGTCCAGGAAGTAATGACAGAGTTCCGTGTCACCGTGCAGCAAAACCGGGACTAGTTCATCGTACTTTGCAACAAGTGCTGAGTCAGCATCAATATCAAGGACCGTGACGGTGATCCCGAACTCATCCGCCAGTGAGACTAGCGCCAGCTCCATGTCATGACACAGATGGCAGTAACTTCGACTCAGTAGAGTCAGATCAATTGCCACTGTTCAACCCTTTGATTGTCACAAAAGTTTGCATGTCACCACGGCGGATCAGTAGCGTCACACTGCTACCTTTTTCAAACTGAGCCAGTAGTTTGTTGAACTGATCGACTGTTTTAACATCCGTAGTAGCCCCTTTGCTGATCACGGCAATAACGATGTCACCCGGTCGCAAATCAGCGCGTCCGCTTGTGCCACGAATCTCTTCAATCAGCAGGCCAGAGCTCATTTTCAGTTCGCGACGTTGCTCGGCAGTCAATTCACTGACCACCAAACCTAGACGATTTGCCGCCTGTTCCGGCTGTTTGCTTCCACGTGATTGACGAGCGCTGGCTTGACGCTCATCAAGCATTTCCCCGACGGTTACTGGTACATCACGCATTGAGCCCTTGCGCCAGACTTGAACGACAGAGCGTGTGCCAGGACGGGTCACGCCGACCATGCGTGGCAAATCTGCCGAACTATTGATACTCTTGCCGTCAAACTTCAGGATCACATCACCCGGTTCAAGGCCAGCTTTTTCTGCGGGCCCACCTTTTTCAACCGCATTGACAACAGCCCCCATTGGCTTGGAAAGGCCAAGCGAATCAGCGAGTTCCCTGCTGACTTCCTGGATCACAACACCAAGTCGACCGCGACTGACCTTGCCCGACAAACGCAGCTGATTTTGGATTTCCATTGCCACATCGATAGGGATGGCGAAGGAAACTCCCATGTAACCACCACTACGGCTGTAAATTTGGGAATTAATACCTACCACCTCGCCCCGCATATTGAACAGTGGCCCGCCGGAATTACCCGGGTTGATGGCGACATCGGTTTGAATAAAGGGTACGTAGTTTTCCTGGGGCAATGAACGCCCCTTGGCTGATACGATACCCGCAGTAACCGAGTTGTCGAAACCGAATGGTGAACCAATAGCGACGACCCACTCGCCAACTTTCAATTGCGATATGTCAGCCAACTTTACAGCTGGCAAACCAGTAGCCTCAATCTTGAGCAAAGCAACATCGGTGCGTTTATCAGCACCTATGGTTTTTGCCTTGAATTCCCGCTTGTCGGTCAGGCGAACCGTTACTTCATCGGCACCATCGACCACATGGGCATTGGTCAGGATATATCCATCATGGCTTATGATAAAACCGGAACCCAGCGACTTGTTTTCGAATTCGCGCGGTGTATTACCGCCAGGTTGGCGCGGAATGAAGCGCTTGAAAAACTCAAAGGCGGGATCATTTTCATCGAATGGAAACGGCATGGCCTGGTTTCCACCACGGGTTGCCTGTGTCGTACTGATATTTACAACCGCTGGCCCCTGTTTCTCAGCAAGCTCGGTAAAGTCTGGCAGACCACGGTTTTGGGCAATGGCAAAGGAAGAGAAAAAAACCAACGAAAATACGGCCAGTAGGCGTTTCATGAGTAGCAAACCTCCGGGATGGCTAGGAACGAGAAATAATATATGGCCGGGCAGCCAGATTTCCACCCGTCAAGTTCGCCCGATGGCGAATATAAAAAATGGAACAGCTGATACCGAGCAAGGCACCGAGCATCGCACCCAAATCACCGGCAATTTGCGTGCCAATTGCAGCGCCGACAATTGTTGCGGTCAACGGCACTCCATAGGCTAAATTTGCCGTCTGGCGCACCGTGCCCGGCGCAATGGCAACGGTGACCTGATCGCCAACACACGCACCATGTGGATTGGCCACGCGATAATTTTTAGGGCCGGAACAAAACATTTGGGTCAGTTGCTGGCCGCCGCAGCCACCTTTTTCATGGCAGCGACCACAGCCCCCCTGCTCAACCTCAACCAGCGCTTCATCGCCGTCAAGTGAACGAACAGTGGCGCGTATTGTTGTTTCTTCAGTCATTCTTACCAGCGCTTATCAGGCGCGATGTCGAGCAAAGGGCGCAGGCGGGTTGCCACAGCTTCACGTGCGCGGAAAATTCGTGATCGTACCGTGCCGATTGGGCAATCCATGATGCCGGCAATCTCTTCATAGGACATGCCTTCAATTTCACGCAGCACAATGGCGGTACGCAACTCTTCAGGCAAAGCATCCATCGCAGCATTGACGGTTTCGCCAATCTGCTTGGAGAGCAACAGGCTCTCGGGCGTATTAATATCGCGCAACTGCCCGGCGTCCTCAAACCCCTCAGACTCCTCGGCGTCAAAACTGGTCGAAGTCGGGGCACGGCGGCCCTGCGATACCAAATAGTTTTTTGCGGTATTGATGCCAATACGGTAAAGCCAGGTATAAAAGGCGCTGTCACCACGAAACGAAGGCAAGGCGCGATAGGCCTTGATAAAAGCCTCTTGCGCAACATCCTCGACTTCTGCCGAGTCGCGAATGAAACGGGAAAGCAACCGTCCCAGCTTGCGCTGATACTTGCTTACCAGTAGGTCGAAGGCGTGCTTATCTCCACCTTGCGCCCTTTCGACCAGTGCCTGATCGATTTCACGCTCACTCATCGTTATTTCGTTCCCTGAGAGTCAATGATACTTATTCTTGACGACGAGTATAGCGCAGTCAACTTTTGGGGATAGATAGGTTTTATCCTTATTTGTGACACTCTGTAACGGCTTGCCCGGCTTCTTGCATGCTATATTTCACGCAAAATATACCTAACAGAGAACAGCCGTGCAGAATTTTGATGTCCTAATCATTGGTAGTGGTTTGGCTGGGCAATCAGCAGCCCTTCGTTTGGCAGAACATTGTCAGGTTGCTCTGGTCAGCAAGCGCACCCTTGAAGACTCTGCATCTGGCTGGGCGCAGGGCGGTATCGCGGCGGTTCTCGACAGCCGCGACTCGATTGAAGCCCACATTCACGACACGCTAGTTGCCGGCGCCTGGCTTAATGATGCTGCAGCCACCCGTCACGTAGTCGAAAATGGGCGCCACTCCATTGAGTGGCTGATAGAACAGGGTGTCCCCTTCACCAAGGACGATGCTGGCTATCATCTGACTCGCGAAGGTGGACACAGCGCTCGTCGAGTCATTCACGTGGCCGATGCCACCGGTTTTGCGGTGCAGGATACCCTGACTCGTAAAGTTCGGAAGAACCCAAACATCACAGTACTTGAGAGCCATATCGCCATTGACTTGATTACCGGCGAGAAGCTTGGCACAGACGAAAATCGTTGTTTCGGCGCTTATGTGCTGGATAGCCGCAATGGCGAGGTGCTCACCATCGGCGCGCCAAACACCCTGATCGCTACCGGCGGTGCGGGCAAGGTTTATCTCTACACAACCAATCCAGACACATCAACCGGCGACGGTATCGCGATGGCTTACCGTGCAGGGTGTCGGGTATCAAACATGGAATTCATTCAGTTCCACCCAACCTGCCTCTATCACCCCCAAGCCAAATCTTTCCTTATTTCCGAGGCAGTGCGCGGCGAAGGCGGTCTGCTCCGTTTGCCAGACGGCACACGTTTCATGCTAGAGCATGACGAACGTGCAGAACTGGCACCTCGCGACATCGTTGCTCGCGCCATCGACTTCGAAATGAAAAAACGCGGCCTGGATTGCGTGTTTCTGGATATCTCACACAAGGGTGAAGCCTTCATCCTCAACCACTTCCCGAATATTCATGCACGCTGCCTCGAACTTGGCATCGATATCGCCAGTGAACCAATACCAGTGGTGCCGGCCGCACATTACACCTGTGGTGGCATCGTCAGTGATCTACAAGGACGCACCGATGTCAGCGGTCTGTATGTTGCCGGTGAGGCCTCCTGTACCGGACTGCATGGCGCCAATCGCCTAGCCTCAAACTCCCTGCTCGAATGTATGGTTTTCGCCGAAGCAGTAGTCAAGGATATTTTGAGCAGCAAACCCTACCCTCTTCCCGTACTGCCGATCTGGGATGAAAGCCGCGTCACGGATGCTGATGAAGAGGTTGTCATCTCCCATAACTGGGATGAACTACGCCGCTTCATGTGGGATTACGTGGGGATTGTCCGGACCAACAAGCGACTGAAGCGAGCAGGGCATCGTATCGGGCTGCTGATGCGGGAAATTAACGAGTTTTATGCCAACTTCCGCGTCAGTCATGACTTGATCGAATTACGCAATCTGGTCATGACGGCCGACCTGATCGTGCGTTGTGCTATGCAGCGCAAAGAAAGCCGTGGCCTCCACTATTCGCGCGACTATCCGGAGATGCTGAAAAAGCCGAAAAATACGGTCCTCAAACGTCGTCGTCAGGCACACTAAAGTCAGCACGCCAGCGCAGGAAAACACGCAGACGACGAAAATTATCGGCTTTTAGACTGTCGACCGTAACAATTAATGTATAGGCGGGGCCTGCAGCCGTTTTCAGATAAAAAACCGTCAGCCAGGGATGGACTGTCGCTGCTGACATAATATTCGCTGCTTCGAAAACGTCACTACCCGCTCGCAACAGGGCGATTTCCCCATTTCTCCCCAACCGAAGCTGGGATACTTGCGTTGATAACTGTCGCCAGGCCAGGGCGGAAACCGCCCATACCAGTATCAGCAATACGAACTGAATCAATGGCTTAATTGAAAAAGCCAGATTGGCGCCACTTCCAATCAATGCAAAAATAAAAATTAGCACATCCAGAATGCGCGAACGGTGCAGCCCGATAGTGATCGGAAGCTGCACCGTTCTATCTCAGGCGCTGAATCAGATGCGCTTGAAAACTAGCGAACCGTTAGTTCCGCCGAAGCCGAAATTATTCTTTAACGCATATTCAATCTTCATTGGTCGCGCCGCATTGGCGCAGTAATCCAGATCGCACTCTGGATCCTGATTAAAGATATTGATGGTCGGCGGAGAAACCTGATGGTGAACAGCGAGTACCGTGAACAGAGACTCAATACCACCAGCGCCACCGAGCAAATGCCCGGTCATCGACTTGGTAGAATTCACCACGATCTTGTAAGCCGCATCACCAAAAGCCAGCTTGATCGCCTCGGTTTCATTTTTGTCGCCGAGCGGGGTGGATGTTCCGTGTGCATTGACGTACTGAATTTCGGAAGGATTCAGGCCAGCATTTTTCAACGCATTCAACATGCTACGCCGCGGGCCATCCGAATTCGGTGCGGTAATGTGATGCGCGTCAGCACTCATGCCATAGCCGACCAGTTCAGCGTAAATTTTTGCACCACGTGCCTTGGCGTGCTCATACTCTTCAAGCACCATGACACCAGCACCTTCGCCGAGCACAAAACCGTCTCTGTCCTTGTCCCAAGGACGACTGGCCGTAGTTGGGTCATCGTTACGGGTCGACAAGGCACGCGCGGCACAGAAGCCTCCCATGCCCAGCGGTGATACCGTAGATTCAGCGCCGCCAGCAATCATTACGTCAGCATCGCCGTACTCAATGATGCGGGAAGCCTCGCCAATTGAGTGCGTACCAGTCGTACATGCTGACACATGGGCGATGTTGGGACCCTTGAAGTTATACATGATCGACAAGTTACCGGAGATCATGTTGATGATGGAGCCGGGCACAAAGAACGGGGACACCTTGCGGATACCAGAAGCAATGAACTCCGCCTTGGTTTCCTCGATCAGCGGGAGGCCGCCAATACCGGACCCAATGGCCACACCGATTCGCTCCGGATCAACGCTATGCTCTTTATCCAGACCTGCATCACGCACAGCCTGAATGCCGGCAGCCATGCCGAAATGGATGAAGGTATCCATGCGCCGGGCATCTTTGGCTGAAATAAAATCGGTAATGTCAAAGTTTTTGACCTCACCGGCAATCTGCGCTGGGAAAGTGGATGCGTCAAATTTGGTGACATGGGCGATGCCAGAGCGACCGGCCAGAATATTCTGCCATGCCTCTTCGACGGTGTTTCCGACCGGGCTAACGATGCCCAGACCGGTAATTACGACTCTGCGACGTGCCAAGGTTCACTCCGATAGCAAATGTAGCAAGGCCGGCCATGGAGGCCGGCCTTGCCTGAGTCAACGAGAATTGGATTATTTCTTGTTGGCGAGGATGAAATCGACAGCCTGCTGGACCGTGGTGATTTTCTCAGCCTGGTCGTCAGGGATTTCGCACTCAAACTCTTCTTCAAGTGCCATGACCAGTTCTACAGTGTCCAGGGAATCCGCGCCCAGATCGTCCACGAAGGAGGACTCATTCTTGATGTCCGCTTCATTCACGCCCAGTTGTTCGGCGACGATCTTCTTGACGCGCTCTACGATGTTATCCATTAGAAAAACTCCTTCCCCTCAGGGGTACGAAAAAAAACATGATAAGTTTACCAAAAGCCGAGGCTTGAGGAAATCAATCCATGAACATACCGCCATTTACATGCACAGTTGTACCTGTGATATAGGCGGCAGTCGGGGATACGAGGAAACTGACAGCACCGGCGATATCCTCCGGTGTGCCGGCACGGCCAAGCGGAATCGAAGCCAGCATAGCTTCTTTTTGCTTTTCGTCCAGTGCATGCGTCATGTCAGTAGCAATAAAACCAGGTGCAACACAGTTGACTGTAATATTTCGACTGCCTAGTTCGCGAGCCAGCGAGCGGGTCATCCCGGCTACACCTGCTTTTGCCGCGCAGTAGTTGGCCTGGCCGGCATTACCCGAATAGCCAACTACGGAAGTGATGTTAACAATACGTCCGAAACGCGCCTTCATCATGCCGCGCATGACGCCGCGTGAAAGTCGGAAAACTGCTTTAAGATTGGTATCAATCACCGCATCCCAGTCATCATCGCCCATACGCATGGCGAGATTGTCACGAGTAATGCCAGCATTATTAATCAGTACGGCAATTGTGCCAAACTCCTTGACGACGGCTGCCAGCGCAACGTCGACCTGCTCGGCACCACAGACATCAAGGACAATGCCCCTCCCCTGCACACCAGCTTCGGTGAGATAGGCAGATATCTTACCGGCACCGTCTTCACTGGTCGCCGTACCAATAACCGTTGCGCCCTGCTTGCCCAATTCCAGTGCAATCGCGCGGCCAATACCACGCGTGGCACCAGTTACCAGAGCAATCTTGTCGTTCAGCATCATTTACTCCAAACCAAGATTGGCGTCGATAGCAGCCACATCAGCCAGCGCAACGCCAACGATACCATCCGCACAGCGCTTGGTGAGACCTGCCAGCACTTTGCCCGGTCCGCACTCCGCGACAGTGGTAATCCCCATGCTAGCCATTGCTTGTATGGTTTCCACCCAGCGCACCGGATTGTAAGCCTGACGAATTAGCGCATCCTTGATGCGCGCAGTATCGTTCTCAATGGCCACATCGACATTGTTGATCACCGGAATTGCCGGAGTATTCAGGGTCAATTGTGCCAGACGCGTGGCGAGCTTATCTGCTGCCGGACGAATCAACGAGGAGTGAAACGGTGCCGAGACTGGTAGCGCTTTGGCCATCTTGGCGCCGCGTGCCTTGCAGGCTTCCATGGCACGCTCGACAGCTGCCTTGTGGCCAGCGATTACTGTTTGCCCATTGGCATTGAAATTAACTGGTTCCACTACTTCGCCATTGGCAACTTCGGCACAAGCAGCGACGATACCGGGGGTGTCGAGACCAAGAATGGCCGCCATGGCGCCCGTGCCGACTGGTACGGCTTCCTGCATTGCCGCAGCACGCAAGCGAACCAGCGGCACTGCATCCTTTAGATCAATAACGCCTGCAGCAACCAGTGCTGCGTATTCGCCAAGACTATGACCAGCAACAACGGCTGGCCGTTTACCACCCTTCTCGAGCCACAAGCGCCAGGCAGCGATGCCGGCGGTCAACATTACCGGCTGCGTATTCACGGTCTGTGTAAGGACTTCAGCCGGACCATCAGCAACCATGGTCCACAGGTCATCACCTAGCGCGGCAGAGGCTTCATCAAATGTGGCACGTACGATGTTTGAATCGCCATAAGCCGCCATCATGCCAACGCTCTGTGAGCCTTGGCCGGGAAATACGAAAGCAAAAGACATCTTTGTCGTCTCCTGGATCAAAATTCGAGCAGGGCTGCGCCCCACGTAAAGCCGCCGCCAACACCTTCAAGCAGCACTTTCTGGCCACGCTGTATTCGCCCATCACGAACCGCCTCGTCAAGTGCCAGCGGTACCGATGCTGCTGAGGTGTTGCCATGACGATCCACCGTCACGATAACCTTATTGCGGTCGACACCCAGTTTTTTGCCGGTTGCTTCGATGATGCGAATGTTGGCCTGATGCGGAATCAGCCAATCAATATCCTGAGTCTGAAGTCCTGCTACGGCACAAACTTCTTCGGCAACGTCAGCCAGGACGCGTACGGCGAACTTAAATACGGCCTGCCCATCCATACGCAGGAAGGGGTCGCCGGTTACCTGGCCAGCACAAATCTGGCCCGGAACGTTAAGAATGCCATTCTGACTACCATCAGCGTGCATTGCTGTTGCCAGAATACCTGGCATTTCCGAGGCTTCGAGGACAACGGCACCGGCGCCATCGCCAAATAAAACACATGTTCCGCGATCACTCCAGTCGAGAATGCGCGAGAAAACCTCGGCGCCAATGACCAGTGCTTTTTTATGGCTACCGGAACGGATGAATTTTTCGGCAATTCCAAGGGCGTAGGTAAACCCGGCGCAAACTGCCTGGACGTCAAAAGTCGCCGCACCCTTGTTGCCCAGTTTGCCCTGAATAAGACATGCTGTGCTCGGGAAAATAAAATCTGGCGTCGATGTGGCAACGATGATCAGATCCAGTTCGCCGGCTGAAACACCAGCCATTTCCAGGGCACGTTGTGCGGCGACCAAACCCAATTCGCTAGACGTGGTACCTGGCTCAGCCAAGTAACGACTACGAATCCCGGTGCGCGTGACGATCCATTCGTCGTTGGTGTCGATACCGCGGGCGGCCAGGTCGCTATTACTGACAGGGTTGCCAGGAAGGCAACTGCCAGTACCAATCAAACGTGCAAACATTTAGACACTCTCCCCGACAGCCATTGGCGGTACCGTAGTCATTTCAGCGATACGCCCGGCAATGCGTTCGACAACGCGATTTTCGGCAGCATCATAAGCTCTACTGATCGCATTGCCAAAAGCCAAGACGTCAGCCGATCCATGGCTTTTTACCGAAATGCCCTTCAGCCCAAGCAGAATGGCCCCGTTGTAACGACGGTGATCGAAACGGCGTTTGAAATTATTGAGTACCGAAATCGCCACCAAGGCGGCCATTTTGGTTAGCCAGTTACGCTTGAATTCACTGCGTAGCGATGAAGCCAGCATCTGGGCTAGCCCCTCGCAGGTTTTCAGGGCTACGTTCCCAACAAAGCCATCGCAGACGATAACATCGGCCTCACCTTTGAAGATTCCGTCACCTTCAACATTTCCAATGAAATTCAGTCCGGAATTACGCAACAGTTCAGCGGCCGCCTTGACCACTTCATTGCCCTTGATTTCTTCTTCGCCAATATTCAGCATGCCAACTCGTGGCCGCTCTTTGTGCTCCATTGCCGAGATCAGCATTGAACCCATGATGCCGAATTGCAACAAATGCTGCGCTGTGCAATCGACATTGGCACCCAGATCCAGCATATGAGTATGGCCATCAATAGTTGGCAACGGTGCACAAATGGCAGGCCGCTCGATCCCGGGCAGCATTTTCAGTACAAAGCGCGAAATCGCCATCAGTGCACCAGTATTGCCAGCAGAGACACAGGCATCCGCCTCGCCAGCCTTGACGAGGTTGATGGCGACACGCATGGACGAGTCTTTTTTATTGCGCAAGGCAAGCGCTGGCGCCTCATCCATGCCAACAACTTCTGAGGCGTGAACAAGTCGCAAGCGGGAGTTTTCAAACTGGTTTCCCAGCAACGGGCGCAAAACATCGACCTGACCAACCAGAATCAGGTGTGCTGTTGAGTGCTCCGCAAGAAATTGAAGCGCCGCCGGAACCGTCACTGACGGTCCGTGGTCTCCCCCCATGCAATCTATGGCGATGCGGGCTGTCATGGCAAAATAAAAGGCAGGCGGTCCACAAAGAACCGCCTGCCCTTCAATGGTCGATTACTCGCCTTTTGCCTTCAGGACTTTCTTGCCACGGTAAAAACCGTTGGGGGAGATATGGTGACGCAGATGCGTTTCACCAGTCGTCGGCTCAACGGCGAGCGGGGCGACGGTCAGGAAGTCGTGAGCGCGATGCATGCCACGCTTGGAAGGGGATTTTTTGTTCTGTTGAACGGCCATGTTGTTACTCCAATAAAATCAGTTCGGTTTACCTTTAAGTCCAGCCAGTGTGGCAAACGGATTGATCCGCTCACCCGCATCGGCTGCGCCAGGAAAACCACATTTTTCGTGCCTGGGCGCGACTGGAAGTGCCAGAAGGATCTCATCTTCCACCAATTCGGCCACATACAGTTCGCTTGCCACCGGCAGGAAATCCCGGGTGTCGTCTTCCAGCTCGTCTTGCGACATGTCTGCACCCTCTGGGATCAACTCCAGCAGGCTATTGACATCAATTTCGAAAGGAATTGCGCCCAAGCAGCGCTGGCAGGCAAGCGGGATCAACCCGGTAACCTCCAGTTGCAGCATGAGTTCTCCATGTTTACCCTTGAGTCCCTGGAGATGATAAGTTACCTCTCCAGTCATCTCGGCCAGCAAATCATGCAGGCGTTCAAGATCGGAAACCGCCAGTGTTCCTTTTAGGACACGGCCTTCCCGGGCAAATACGAAAGCGTCTGAAATTCTTTTCAATCTTGGACTGTTGCGACCTAAACCCAAGATGATATTATTTTTGGCTTTCCAAGTCAAAACAAAGTGGTGCCTAAAGAAGTAAGCGCAACACCTTGTTGTAATGGGTCTTTCATGCACCGACAACTGATACTTGCTTCAACCTCGCCCTACCGGCGCGAACTCCTTGGCCGCCTGGGGCTGACTTTCGACGTTGCCAATCCGCAAACCGATGAATCCAGCTTACCCAATGAGACCCCGGAAACACTAGCCTTGCGCCTTTCCGAAGCCAAAGCGCGCGCCGTCGTTGCTGACTTTCCTGACGCACTGATTATCGGCAGTGACCAGGTTGCTACGGTTGACGGAAAAATATACGGAAAACCTGGCACCCACGAACGAGCTGTTGCCCAGTTGCACGAACTTTCGGGCAAAACGGTCAATTTCTTTACTGGCCTTTGCCTGCTGGATGCGAAGACTGGTGAATCGCAAGTTCGCGGCATCCCTACACTGGTTAGCTTTCGCCAGTTGAGCGATAGCGAGATCGAAAATTATTTGCGCCGCGAACCCGCATATAACTGTGCCGGCTCAGCCAAATCCGAAGGCTTGGGCATTGCGCTTTTAAGCAGCATGCAGGGAGATGACCCCAATGCTCTGGTTGGACTTCCTTTAATTGCCCTGTGCGACATGCTGCGCCACCACGGGGTAAACATCCTGTGAACCCTGGCACCCTCTATCTGATTCCCGTTCCTCTAGGCCCGACACCGCCCGAAGCTTCTTTACCGGCCAATGTCCTGGCCACCATTCGCCCACTTAAATATTTTGTTGTCGAACAGGCAAAATCGGCGCGCGCCTTTCTCAAAGCGGTCGGCACTGACACCATACTGCAGGAATTGCAGCTTGAAGAGCTGAATGAGCACACCAAGGCCGATGCTCTTGATCATCTGCTGACCCCACTGCGCGCCGGTGAAAATGTCGGACTACTCTCTGAGGCAGGGTGTCCAGCAGTGGCTGATCCTGGCGCCGACCTGGTTGCCTTGGCGCAAAACGAAGGCATTCGCGTGGTGCCACTGATTGGCCCCTCCTCCCTCCTGCTGGCGCTGATGGCATCTGGCCTCAATGGCCAACGCTTTGCTTTTCAGGGCTATCTGCCAGCCAAGGAGGGCGAGCGTAACAAGGCGCTCAAGGATCTCGAAGCGGAGTCGCGCAAGCGTCAGCAAACCCAGCTATTTATCGAAACCCCCTATCGCAATCGGGCACTTTTCGATGCCATTCTGCAAAACTGCCAGCCGACAACGCGGGTAACTATTGCTACCGACCTCAGTTTGCCAAGTGAGAGCGTTCGTACGCGCAGCGTTCAAGCCTGGAAAAAAGAAACGCCGCCCGAAATTGAGCGGCGTCCGACAGTTTTTTTGCTACTCGCGTAAGGCTCAGCGCAGGCTGGTGCCCATCTGTGTTTCAAAAAATCCGTTCCAGAAACCGTTGACCGCACCAGCCCCCAAACGCTTGGCAAAACGCTCGGCAATGTTGTCTTTCAGCGAGTAATCAAGGACTTTTTCAGCCTTGATGACATCGCGGGCAACTGAGTCAACGCTGCCGATTTCATCGGCCAGGCCCAATTGAACACTCTGCAAACCGGTCCACATCAAGCCGGAAAACATTTCCGGTGACTCCTTGAGGCGCTGGCCACGCCCGGTTTTGACAACGTCAATAAATTGCTGATGAATGTCGTTGAGCATGGTTTGGGCGTGCGCCTTATGGGTCTCAGCCTGCGGCGAGAAGGGGTCGAGAAAACCCTTGCTCTCACCGGCGGTAAGCAGGCGACGCTCAACACCGAGTTTGTCCATGGTGCCGGTAAAACCAAAACCATCCATCAGCACGCCAATTGAACCAACGATACTGGCCTTATTAACGTAGATTTTGTCGGCGGCGACGGCAACGTAATATCCACCCGAAGCACACATATCCTCAACCACGGCATAGAGCGGCTTTTCAGGATATTTGGCGCGCAGTCGGTGAATTTCGTCATTGATCATGCCCGCCTGCACCGGGCTACCACCGGGGCTATTAATACGCAGCACCACACCGACGCTGTTCTTTTCCTCAAAGGCACTCTGCAGAGCAGCCATCAGCTTCTCGGCATTGGCTTCGCCCTTGGACTGAATTACACCGTTCAGGCTGACCATTGCCGTATGGCGCTCCTGATGCTCGGTATCGCTACCCCAATCAACTACGGCAAAAAGAACGACCAGTAGATAGATGAAGCCAATTGCCTTGAAAAAAATCCCCCAGCGACGGCGAGATTTTTGTTCATCTAGTGCGGCAAAAGCTAGTTTTTCAAGAGTGCGGCGCTCCCAGTCGGGAGAATTATTGGGTGCTTGGGGGTTATCCATTACTTTTATCGTGTTCCAAAAATATCTGACCGTCGACTTCGCTTACAACAAGGGCTTTTAGCCCTACGCCCTGGCAACGGCCACCCAGGCAACGCCCCGAATCCGGCGCATAAAGTGCACCGTGAATCGAGCAAATCAAGTATAGCTTGGAATCATCGAAAAACTCGCCTGGCTGCCAGTCAAGTTCTGCCGGCACATGGCCACATTGATTCAGATATCCATAGACCCGGCCCTGATAACGAACTACGAAGGCCGGCACCTCACGACCATAGCGCATCAGCGTAAAACGAAAGCCTGCGCCTGATTCCGTGACCGCTTCGCTTTCACAAATCAGCCGTTGCTCTTCAGCCAATGATCGAGTTCCTTGACGGTATGCAGACAGGCCAGCGGTTTGTGTTCAAGCAGATGATCATGTGGATGAGCTCCATAGGTCACCGCCAGTCCGGCGACTCCGGCGTTGCTCGCCATCAGCAGATCGTGCGAGGTATCGCCAATCATCAGGGTTGAATCGGCACTGACACCGAACTCACTCATCAACTCGTCAAGCATTTGCGGATGGGGTTTTGAATGGCACTCATCAGCACAACGCGAAGACAGAAACAGCGGTCCCAATCCTGAGTGCTCGAGGGCACGGTTCAAACCCAGTCGGCTTTTACCCGTAGCAACCGCCAGAAGATGGCCTGCCTCCTTGAGAT
>CAXYZX010000025.1:0-21672 GCA_964293845.1 uncultured Dechloromonas sp. | reverse complement strand
ACGTAGTAGCCTCCAGAAACAGAAGCGTCTGAAACGGCGGCTAACTCATCAGATACCTGCCGTTCAGGTCAATTGGTTGACGGCCTGCTGATCGGCCTTTGCGGCCGTTCGCATCAGCCCAGCTAAACGGCCGAAGGTATGTGGATTGCAGACACTGGTTGGCTGGATAATAAGGACGTCTATTTTCGTCCCCGCAACCTACAGGATTCACCCTAAGCGGCCATTCCACTCGGCGCCGAATCAATGGCAGGTATTTGAGTGAGTCTGCCAGGCTCTTCAACGCGACAGCCATCTCCAAAACTCCGGAAAGCGAGTCGTGTTGCTCCAAGATGCATGCGTGCAAGCAAAGAGCAAATCCGCAGTCTATTCCGGCATAAAATATGACGATTAGCGCAACGAGAGCCTCACTTCGCTGCAAAATTTCGGACAACCAATAGAGGGATTGGGTCAATGGACAGAGTGGAACGCCTTTTGAGATTCGGGTATCCGTTGGGCAAGGATAGGCTTTCCCGAATGATCAACGCAGTAATCGAAGATCACGCCCCGGTCGGGCACCACAGTGAGGTCGCATGGAGTTTGTGGATGGCAAAGGAACTCGACATTGCCGTTACCGCGAGAAATGTCGACTTCGTTGCTGAAATGAACAGCTCGGTGTGCGCGTTGCTCCTAATGGATATGGATGCTTCGGGAAAATTGTCAAAGGCCCCGCCTACCGTCTTTTGGCGGAGTCACCAGACAACCGATGCTCTCTGGGGCGAGTTGTGGCTACTGTCCTACGAAGCCGGGGTTCGCGGCTGGGGTGGCTTAACCTCCGCACACGTGGCCACCGACCCGCATTTCTCAGTATTGATGAATGCAGGAGTCCGATTCTACGATGACACCGTAACGCTTTCTCCGCTGTTCCAGGTCAGGCCTGCTGCTTTGAAAGCCAAAAACCTCGAAAACGAGAATGACTTTTTCGATCTCGACTTCGACGACGACCTCGAAGATTTACTCCTACACGACCCTGGCGAAGGCGCCTACGAGCACGGCCTGCTTTTCTCCGTAGAACAAGAAGAAGACGACGAGAACAAAGACACGGGAGAAATTGACGAGAATCCGTTCTGAGCGTCTGGCTCGGAACCCAGCGTCTGGTTACTACGTGGTACCGGACCTATTGGCCCATCAGGACGTACGGCCGCTCCGGCCGAGGTGCTGACGGATGATTGGTTCAGTTGAGCGGCGGGTTTAGGATCAGAAACCTGCCGTAGCCCATGAAAATATCATCAGGTCGTTAAGGGCATTTTGCCGCCGATCATCACAGCCTGTGTATCTTTGCTGGCAACGTCAGTACGTTTTGAGAACTCCAACCGATACGCTGCTACCGCCACTCTGATTTTTTACCGTTTTGTCTGTAATCACTACCAAGCGCCTAAACATATCGCTAGTTACCTTTCCCCGCACCCAGGAGGCTTTCATGGCGAATCCCTGTCTTCAATCTACCGCATGGCTAGCTAAACGGCTCGGCCTGTCCGTATCCACCGTTGAACGTCTGCGTTCACAGGCGCCAAGCGATATGCCGCCGCACCTGATCATCGGTCAGCACACCATCCGTTACGATGAACTCGCTGTAGAGAAATGGCTTGCCGATCGATTGAGTTGTCCGAGTAAGCGTTCTGACACGGCAGCCAGCACTGCCACGCCCTTATCTCCACCGCCGGTCCGACGGCGATTCGGTAAAAAACTGATCACCGCAACGACGGCGTCCTAACGCTGCCAACCCTCATGAAGAAAGCCTCTTGCCCCTTTAGGGGCAAGAGGCTTTCTATCCGTCAGGCTACAGTTGGCTTCATTTTTCAATCTAACCGATAGGGGTCTTTCTTTTCAGATGCCTTGATCGGGTTCAGGCTGATCCATGCCGATGACGACGCTTTTTCACCTTCCGCAGGCTTTACACGATTGAATGCTTTCGCTGTCCGCGCCAAAGCGTTACTGAAGCGCCTGCTGGTCGGGTAATAAGTCTGCATGAATACCGAATTGGCCGAGGTACTGGCTAGCGCACCGCCTTTCGGCAGTAAGAATGGTTTTTCTTCTTGCTGCCACTTGACCGCTATCGGCTGACCACTTGCAATGGCCTGGTGCATAAGCTCGGCTACCTTGTCGTAAGCTTCTTTATCCTCGCCCAGCCCATTTATTTCGATTGTGTAGCGTTCAGCCTGCTGCTGACTGTCTTTCCGGCGAGCCTCTATTTTAGCCAGTCCGCCCTGGATACCGTATAGCAAGGCGCTGGTCGATAGTTGATGCTCATTTTTGTTGAATGCGTAGAAGTGATGGACCAGCGTATCGGTCAGGGTGTCGTAGATCAGCAGGAGATGGCCTGCCCAGATTGGCTGCTCGTTGTCGCCGAGTCCTTCGACGCGAAATCCTGCTACCCGCACGTTATAGGCTTTGCCATCCTCGTTGGCTTCACCTCCAAGGAGGCGATCTTTCCTCCAGAGTGAGATTTGCGGCTTTTCGACTGTCATGTCTTTGAATGGCTCTTGATCAGCCAATTCTGCCTTACGTTTTGGGCGGAACATTTTAGGCTGAGACAGCAGCGCTTTCTGTAGGCGCTGGGTCCATTTCAGCAACTCAACGCCCTTGGCCTCGTAGCGTAAGGCGCCGTAGGCGTTGAACATCAACGCACCCACCTCGCCAATATAACTGTAGCAATCTGCGTGACCGTCCCTGACGCGTATCTTCTTGGCAGGGGGCTGACTCGGCATTTTAGGCGCTGGCATGGTGTCGATGGTTGAAAGCTTGGTATGTATTCGTGTTGTGTAACGTTCCATTTAGGGAAGTAGACAGCACAAGTTACACAAACATCCGCTCCCCCATCAACACGAGCTTATCAGCCTCATCGAATTGATGCGAGATCATTCAGGCAGCTTGTCGCTGAAGTACTTTGCGCCATTTTGGTTTGGTTGGTTGGTTGGTTTGGAGCGCCTGCATATAGATATAGCTATTTCGCGCTCTTGGACTGAGCTGGTGTGCTGGATTTTCTGGCCCTTTTAAAATTCGCTCGAAATCGGTTAGCTATAAATGCTGAACACCGATTCAGGTAGCAGTTGGTGATTAGTCGTCGTGCGCTCTGACTAGTCACTCCTTGATGAGCGCACGCAATCAGGAGATTCGTATGAATTTTCTAGAAGATCCGAACGGCGGATGCACGGCATCCGGTTTGATTGTCAATCTTCAGCGACGCGATGATGCCGTCGAAGGGTTTGATCGTAACGGTCAGGGCGTCCTTTGGATCAGCACCAGCAGTTATGACCGTCAGACCTACACACTGTTCCTTCTGAAAGAGTGGATGCGTAATGGCAAGCGCGCTAAGCAACCGGACTGGACTTACCTCTACGATGACGAGGTGTTCGCAAAGTGCTGGGCTGAGTTTACTGACCTGAAGCGTAGCTGAGCTACGCTGTTTTTTCCCGCGATGTGTGACGGCATGCCCCCGGTGGGCATGCCGTTTTCACAGGGTTTGGGTGGGTGTCGTCCTACGCCGGATTGAAGAATATGCGGCGGCTATCGACGCCTTCAAAGTTTGCTTCGATTTGCTGCCAGAGGGCTTCGGTCAATGGCGTTCGCGGTACGCTGTTTTCAATCAAATCCCCTTTACTGCCATTTCTGACGTCATTGAGGCTGGTTGGGTAGCCCCAGCTGGTCAGCAATTCAGCGACTTCCTTGTAGGTTCTTGTTCTTTTCAGCCCCCAGGCTTCCTTAAAGTAGGCGCGCAAGAAGATGCGGGTCAAGATGCCTACGGCGCCTTTCTTGGTGACTTGCGTCGATAGTTTGATCCCGCGTGCTTTCAATTCTGCGATCGTTCGCTTGGACAGGTAATGGTCTTCCCAGTCAGCGAAATCTTCTAATGTTTTTAGGCAACGGTCCCGCCGCCAGCCGTCGAAGACGGCGCGGGCAAACTCTGCTTGACGGGCGGTCTGCCAGGGCAAGGTATCGTAGGTCAGTACCTGTTGACCCTGCGCTAGTACATATCTCGGATTGGTCGGCCTCCTCTTCAGGTCGAACTCAAGGCTCATCAAGACCTTGCGGGTGATCTTGACCACGTCGGGGTCTTTGGTGACTTGTTCGCGGATAGATATAAACGATTGGCGTAGGCTTTTCTGCTTGGGCACCCGATTGAGGTAACGCGCGATCATTTCCGCATTGGCCGACCCTTTGTCGTTGGTCGTGGTGGATTCACCAGCCTTGGCCAGGACGATCAACTTGTCGGGATGCATGATCGGCAACAACTCGGCGGTCAGTTGTCCCCGGGTACGCATACAGATGATTTGTCGCACCTGATGTTTGCATTCGAGCATTTGACTGCCGGGGTTGATGCGTTCGCATAAGGCTTGGTAGCGCCGGGCGATCGGGCCGTCGAGTTTCAATTCCGCCAAGGGTGCCGAGGTTAAAAATCCGTCGGTGGTAGCACTGACGACGAGGTGATGATCAGCGATGCCGTGTAAAACCTCCGCTAATGTCGCCCGCACCAAGCTGGTTGTATGAGCGGCGATTGCCGCGTGGGTAATCGGCGAGGGCGGCAGCTTGATGCTCTTTTCTGTGCCGGTATCGAAGACGCGCTTGGCTTTCAGGCCTTGGGCGGTTTTACCGTAAAGGGCATTACCGAGCAGCTTGTAGTAGAGCTGAGCTGATTCCTGCTTCGCCTTCTTGGCGGCATTTCGTTTGTCACGAATCTGGGTGACGAACTTCTCAAAGATGCGCTCATCACCGGGAAGCCAGTCGTAAATGACGCCTTCAAGGATTTCGATCTCGCAGCCGTGACGCCGAGCTACGGAAATTTCGGGTGCGCCACAGAATGATTCGCCTTCGAGCGGGAAATAGAGCCCTCGTTCGACGCTCTGTACGTGCAGGCCGGGAAACCTGGTACCGTCTGGATAACGAAACTTAATGTGGGCAAAGGCGAGGACGTGGCCCTCGAAATCGTCCAAATCGTAGGCCAGTCGCGGCGGCCTACTGTAGTCGATGAAGCGGAGATCAACTAAGGCGGTCGTGTAGGCAGAGGCTAAATCGAAGTCGAAGATGTTGCGCTTGTCAGTTGATCCGGCCATGTAGGCTTCATTGCGCCCACCACTATAAGTACGGGTAATGAACTCTTCGAATATGGCTCGGCGAACTATTGGCAAGCATTCCGTGCGAAGTACCGGGCGTGCATTGGCGCGGTCATAGGCCACGTAGCCAACTTCTTCGACGCCGAATGCCTGATTGAAGGCAGTGTCATCGGGAAAGGTGCGCTGAAAAACCTTGATGCCCAAACCGCTGACGGTGGCGGGTAAAACGCGCTCATCGATTTTTGTTGGGCTTTGCCAGGGGAGCAGGTCGTTAAAGACAAGTCGTTCCATGGCCAGGCAGAATTTGACCGGGATTTCTGCGTCACGACGCCCGTAGGATTCGTAGCCTGCTTTATCAAGATGCAGGTAGTCACGCATCGCTTCGATACTGTAAGGCGCTGGAATTCCGTGCTTGCCCAAACCGATCCATTCGCCGATGTCCGATAGCTTGCTGCCCATTGGGGCGTGCTTGCCCATGTCGATGAAGCGAACCTTGACTATGAAGCGTTCGCCAGCAATGCCGAATATCCGTATGCCGTTTTTAAAGTACGGTGGGTCGGTTTCCTCATCGTCAGTGCCGGCTTCTTCTTTAATTTCCTCGGTCAGCTGGACGTCAAGATCTTTCTTGAGCGAGGCGAGCGCGCCGCCGATGTTGTCGAGTTTGTTCTTGAAGAAGCCGAAATCGGCCAGACTGCCCAAGTCGGCGCGCATGAAGAATGCGCAGCAGACGATCCGCGTCGGGACATCAAGGACGATGCCGATGCGCATGGCTTCGTAGATGATCTGGCTGAGCATGTCGTCCAGGCTGAGGCGGGCGGCCCTGGCGCCTGATTCGGGGTAAAAGATCTTGGCGAATTCGCCACCGGGTGCGACCAGATAGAACTGGTAGCTCAGGACGAGATTGCCGTGACCCTTTGGGGCCGCTTCCCATTCGGTATCGAACCCAAGGTAGACAACGCCGCCATTGCCGACACGGTTGGTACCGATATCGAGTTGAAGCGCTTCATGGTCGCCCTCGATGAACTTTTCTTGCAGGGTTTCAAATGCTTCATCACTCAGTTGATCGTAGGCACGCGGGTGGATGGTGTCTTGTCGTAACCAGGTGCTGTCGGCGATTTTGCGGTACTTGGCTTCGTCAGATTCTTCTGTTGCGGCTGCGGTGGCGTTCTGGGCGGTGGTCATAGGCTGGCTGCGTTTGGTTTTACGCAAGATACCAGTTATTTTCATCGACTTTGATTGAACTGGATGGGGCTTTTCAGCTTGTTCTTGTTTTTAATGGATGATGGTGTGGTCAACCGCTCCGGCTGCTGCATATATATAATGCAGTTTCTAGACCTAGCTTGACTCAGTGAGATCTACCTGTGACCAGAAATCGACCAGACAGCAAAAAGCCAACCCCAAAGGATTGGCTTAAGTGCTTGAATCTAGTGGTGGTGATGGGCAGAATTGAACTGCCGACCTGTGGGTTATGAATCCACCGCTCTAACCAACTGAGCTACATCACCATTCGAGGGCGCGGATTATAGTTTGCCGGAGTTTGTTCAGTCAAGACAATCATTAGCCTATTGTGTCAGTCATGCTCATCCGTTATCAGTTAGACCAGTCAGGAATCGTCTGGCGCAACTGGATTCTCACCCCGGCCGAACAGGCCGAACCTGACCCCAAGAAATAAAGTTATGCCAAAAAAACTATTCATCCGCACCTTTGGGTGCCAGATGAACGAGTACGACTCGGACAAGATGGCCGACGTGCTTAATGCTGCTGAAGGCGTCGTCAAGACTGACAATGTCGAAGAAGCGGACATCATCCTGTTCAACACCTGCTCGGTACGCGAAAAGGCGCAGGAGAAGGTTTTCCACGACCTCGGCCGGGTTCGCCACCTGAAGAAACTCAACCCCAACCTGGTAATTGGCGTCGGCGGTTGCGTCGCCAGCCAGGAGGGGGATGCGATCATTGCCCGCGCGCCTTACGTTGACATCGTGTTTGGTCCGCAAACCCTGCATCGCTTGCCGCAGTTGATTGCCCAGCGCAAAGCCAACGGCAAGGCAGCGGTCGATATTTCCTTCCCGGAGATCGAGAAGTTCGACTCGATGCCGCCGGCTGAAGTCAAAGGCGCCTCGGCTTTTGTCTCGATCATGGAAGGCTGCTCCAAGTTCTGCACTTTCTGTATCGTGCCCTACACCCGTGGCGGCGAAGTGTCGCGGCCGTTCGATGACGTGCTGACGGAGGTTGCAGGGCTGGCTGCGCAGGACGTCAAGGAAGTGACACTGCTCGGCCAGAACGTCAACGCCTACCGTGGCGACATGGCCGAGACGGAAGAAAAGGCCGACCTCGCCCTGTTGATCGAATACATCGCCGAAGTGCCGGGGATCGAGCGCATTCGCTACACCACTTCACACCCGCGCGAGATGTCGCAGCGCCTGATCGACACCTACGCGACGGTGCCCAAGCTGGTTTCGCACCTGCACCTGCCGGTACAGTCCGGTTCCGACCGTGTGCTGGCGGCAATGAAGCGGGGCTACACGGCCATTGAATACAAGTCCATCATCCGCAAACTGCGTGCCGCGCGCCCGGATATTTCCCTCTCTTCCGACTTCATCATCGGTTTCCCCGGCGAGACGGATGACGACTTTGAAAAGACGATGAAGCTGATTGAGGACGTCGGTTTCGATAACTCGTTCTCCTTCATTTACAGCCCGCGCCCCGGCACCCCGGCGGTCGACATGGAAGATGTGCTGCCGGCCAGCGTCAAATCGGCGCGCCTGAGTCGTCTGCAGAAGCGTATCGAAGAGCAGGCCCAGGTCATCAGCCAGGCGATGGTCGGCAGCATTCAGCGCGTACTGGTTGAAGGCACTTCGCGGAAGGATGTACACGAACTGGCGGCACGCACCGACAACAACCGCGTCGTCAATTTCGTCGGCAACCCGCGTCTGATCCACACCTTTGTCGACCTGCGCATTACCAGCGCCTTGCCACACAGCCTGAGGGGCGAAATTGTCATCCGAGAAGACTAAGGCGGCACCGAAGAGCAAGCCGGTGGATATCGCGCTTGCTCCGGTCGACAACGTTTTACTGGCCAATTTATGCGGCCCGCTGGACGAAAACATTCGGCAGATTGAAACCGGGCTGGATGTCACCATTCGCCGGCGCAACGAGCGCTTTTCGATTTCCGGTGAAAAGGCGCAACTGACAGCCGATGCCATCCGCCATTTTTATGGCATGGCCAGGCAAACGCTGACAGTCGATGAAATTCAGCTTGGACTGATCGAACTGACCAACGCCCCGGTGCGCCGCATTTCGCGCAAGGCCGATAGCCTGACCGACGGCCCACAACTGATCACCAGAAAAACCGAACTGCACGGCCGTACACCGCGACAAGTGGCCTACCTGAAGGCAATTCAGGAACACGACATCACCTTCGGCATCGGCCCGGCCGGTACCGGCAAGACCTATCTCGCGGTCGCCTCAGCCGTCGATGCCTTTGAGCGCGACATGGTCGAGCGCATCATCCTGACCCGCCCGGCAGTTGAAGCGGGCGAGCGGCTCGGCTTTTTGCCCGGCGACCTGACGCAGAAAATCGATCCTTACCTGCGTCCGCTCTATGACGCACTCTACGACCTGATGGGCCACGACCGGGTCAGCAAGCTCTACGAAAAACACGCCATTGAGATCGCGCCGCTCGCCTTCATGCGCGGCCGCACGTTGAACCACGCCTTCATCATTCTTGACGAGGCACAGAACACGACGCCGGAACAGATGAAAATGTTCCTGACGCGCATCGGCATCGGCGCCAAGGCCGTCGTCACTGGCGACCTGACCCAGATTGACCTGCCCAAGGGACACAAGAGTGGCCTGCGCGAAGCGCGTGACATCCTCAAGGATGTCCGTGGCCTGGCTTTTACCGAATTTTTGAAGGAAGACGTCGTGCGCCACCCGCTGGTTGCCCGCATCGTTGCCGCCTATGAAACCAACACCAAGCAAACGCCTTAACCTTTCGGTGCAATACGCCTGTAACAGAGAAGGCCTACCCTTACGTGTCGACTTTGTGCGCTGGGCGCGAGCGGCGCTGGTCGGTGGCGGCGAAGTGACTATCCGCCTGGTTGAACCTGACGAAGGCCAAACGCTGAACAAGGAGTATCGCGGCAAGGACTACGCAACCAACGTACTGTCCTTTCCGTATGACAGCGAACCGCTGGTGATGGGTGATCTGGTCATCTGCCCGAGCGTCGTTGCACGCGAGGCAGCCGAGCAGAACAAGGCACTGGACGCACATTACGCGCATCTGACGGTGCATGGTATGCTGCATTTGCAAGGCTGGGATCACGAGGGTGACAACGATGCCCAGGCAATGGAAAACGAAGAAACGGAGATTCTCGCCGCCATGGGCTACCCAGACCCATATGCGGTTTAAACATTATGGACAGTGGCAGTAAACCAAGTTTTATTGAACGACTAACCTCCATGCTGCTACGCGAACCTGAAGACCGCGAGCAGTTACTGGAAATTTTGCACTCGGCCTACGAGCGCAATCTGATGGATGCCGATGCGCTGACCATCATTGAAGGCGCCCTTGCCGCCTCCGACACCCGAGTCACCGACGTCATGGTGCCACGCGGCCAGATGAGCGTTATTGACATTGACGATCCGATGAAGGAAATCGTGCCTATCGTCATTGATACGGCACACTCCCGCTTTCCAGTGATCGACGGTGATCGCGACAAAGTGCTGGGCATCCTGCTCGCCAAGGACTTACTGCGCATCCAGATTGAAGAAAATTTTGACCTGCGCGACTGGCTACGCCCGGCGGTTTTCATCCCGGAATCCAAACGCCTCAACGTCCTGCTGCGTGAATTCCGTGTCTCACGCAATCACATGGCCATCGTTGTCAATGAATACGGCGGCGTCGCCGGCCTGGTGACCATCGAAGATGTGCTGGAGCAGATTGTCGGCGACATTGAAGACGAATACGATTTTGACGAGGCACATGACAACATCCGCCTCGATTCGACTGGCCGCTACCGGGTCAAGGCCCGTACCGAAATCGAGGATTTCAACACCGCTTTTGACACAAAGTTTTCCGACGAGGAATTCGACACTGTCGGCGGTCTGGTGCTGCGCCATCTCGGCCGCGTCCCCAAGCGTAATGAAGTCATGGATATCGACGGCATGCGCTTTCAGGTATTGCGTGCCGACAGCCGCCGCCTCTATACCCTGCTGATCACCCCACCACCCAAACTCCAAGCCGGTGCTGAAGACTTTACTGGCTAGACAGCGGACTGTGCGCTACGTCATCGCTGCGGTCATCGGGGTCGCTGGCGTAGCTTGCTTCGCACCATTTGGCCTGTTCTGGCTGGCACCGCTGATCTGGCTCGGCTTCTTTCAACTGTTGCGCGCAGCCGGCAGTGTCCGTCAGGCGACGCTAATCGGACTGGCCTTTGGTCTTGGCTTTTTCCTGACCGGCGTTTCCTGGGTTTATGTCAGCCTCTCGGTCTTTGGCGGCATGCCCTGGTGGCTGGCCGGCCCCGCTGCCTTCCTGTTCTGCGCTGTGATGGCGCTGTTTCCCATGCTCGCCGGCGCTGCTTTCAAGCGCTGGCAGCCGGAAACCTTCTGGCAACAAGCCCTGCTCTTCGCCGCGCTGATTGCTGCGGTCGACTGGCTGAGAAGCTGGATTTTTACCGGCTTTCCGTGGCTTGCCCTCGGTTACTCACAAGCCGCCCCCAGCCCACTGGCCGGCTATGCCCCTTTAATTGGCGTACACGGCCTGAGCTTGCTGGTCGCCCTCAGCGCTGCGCTGCTGGTACGCTGGCGCATCGGACTGGGCTTTATTGCTTTACTCGCGCTGAGCGGTTTCGGATTGCGACAAATACCATGGACCACCCCGGTCGGAGAAACAATCTCCGTGGCGCTGATCCAGGGCAACATCCCGCAGGAAATGAAGTTCCGCCCGGAGGCCTTCGTCCACACGCTGGAACTCTACCGCGAACTGATAGAACAAAATCCGGCACAACTTACATTACTACCGGAAACCGCCATCCCGACCTTTTTCGACCAGTTGCCACCAATTTATATTGATGAGCTGAAGCGCGCAGCACAGCAGCACGGCGGCGACATCATTCTTGGTACGCTGACCGGCAATGGCGAACATTATTTCAACAGCGCCGTCAGCCTTGGGCAATCCCCGCTGCAGGTTTATAGCAAAAGCCATCTGGTGCCCTTCGGCGAGACCATTCCAGCCGGCTTCTCATGGTTCATGAGCCTGGCCAGCATTCCGATGTCGTCATTCTCGCGTGGCCCGGAAGTTCAGGCAGCGCTAGCAGTAGCTGGGCAAAATGTTGCGGTCAACATCTGTTATGAGGATGTTTTTGGCGAGGAAATCATCCGCGCACTGCCCCTGGCCGGCATCCTCGCCAACCTCTCGAACACGGCGTGGTTCGGCCGCTCGCTGGCCCAGCCGCAGCACTTGCAGATCGCCCAGATGCGCGCCAGTGAAACCGGGCGCCCGATGTTGCGGGCCACCAATACCGGGATGACCGCGATTGTGACCGCCGACGGGAATGTACAGGCGGCCCTTGAACCGTTCACGACCGCCGTCCTGAAAGGCGAAATCCGCGCCTACGAAGGCATGACGCCTTACGCGCGCTTTGGAAATTGGCTGGCGCTGGCTTTGATGGCTGCTTGTGGCCTGCTCGGCCTCTCGGGAAGGCGCCTGCGCACCCCTTGAATCACTGCCGGCCGCTGGCAAGTGGCAGCGCAAAAATTGGGCGATTTTTCCGGTTGACCGTGGCAGCGCTATTTCGCCCTCGCCCTCCAGATTCACTCCGGCGCCATTGCAGGCTTGGGCAAATACCCCGATACGAATGGGGCATTTAGCCCAGAAACACGTATCCATCTCAAGATTACAAACAACAAAATACATGCGGAACAACGGCTTATGAAAAAAACCTCCTGTTGGTATGGTTATGGCTGTATTGGGCAACTGGCGCCGAGAACTCAGCATCAGGCAAACCGGCCATGACTTGAGTCGCAATGTGGCCATCGTGAAATTTTTACAAAGGCCCGAATAATGAAGAATCAATGGCTCAATTCAATCGCACTCAGCATTGCCGTGGCGTTTTCCGCGCCGGCCGCACAGGCTGCCGCCGTATCCTTGGAGAGCATCAGCTGGACGGCTAGCGGGGCAGCCGGACTCATCGCCGGTGACAGCACGGTGGCCAACTCGCCGACCGGCAATTCACCGTTCGGCTACGTGAGCACCTTCAACGGCATTCTGAACACGTCGCCGCTCGATCTGAAATCCGAAGGCAAGGGCACCGAAAATCAGACCAACGGGACGAAAATTGTCTCTGGCGCATTCAATGCCAGCGCCAATGACACCCTGACCCTGTATTTCAACTACGTTTCCACGGATGGCCGCGGTTACGACGATTACGCCTGGGCTCGACTGGTTAACGCGAATACGAACAGCACAGCGGCGTGGTTGTTTACTGCGCGCAGCACCAATTCGGCCAATGGCAACGTTGTGCCGGGGAATGTGCTGAACCGCCAGACCGATAACAAGTTGCCGGACAAACTGGATGCCGTGCTCAACGATGGCAAACCATCGGCTTTGACGTCGCCGGCACTGAATGGAGCGCCTTGGGCGACTCCAGCGGCATTTGCTGGGATAGCGCCAACACCTGCGGACCATCTGGCTGGATCAAGTCGGCTTACAACATTGCCGGTACCGGCTCCTATTACCTTGAATTCGGCGTGATCAACTGGGGCGATGAAGCTTACGACTCCGCACTCGCTTTCGACTTCGGCGGCCTGCAGCAACGCAATTTCAGCGGTATTAACACGGCACCGCCGGTGACGAATGCGGTTCCGGAACCGGGAATGTTCGCCCTGCTGGCGATGGGGCTGGGCTTGATCAATCTCGGCACCCGCCGGAGAAAAGCCCGCCAAGGCTAATTGCTGCACCGGCCGAATTGACGCCGGATCAGCACCGCTGATTCGGCGATGTTCATTTGGGTGATTTGCCCCACTGTGCTACGGTGCCTTACCTTTCAATTTTAGGCATGACGACAATGAAACCCGTCGGATCATTCAATCTGCTGCGCTGGTTCGCCTGGCTGAGTCCGATTGCCATCGGCCTGATCGCGCTGATCAACGCCTGGCTGATCAGCAGCTTTCTAAACGACCATCTGTTTCAGCGCGAAGCGACTGTCACCCGCGACTTCGTGCAAAACATCCTGCTCTCCGACGGATCGCTCGACTATCTCTCCCAGCCGGAAAACATTGCGCTCAAGCCTCATTTTGACAATACCATCGAACACCTCACCAACATGCATGACGTGTTGCGCGCCAATGTTTACGGGGCCGACCGCCGGGTGATCTGGTCTACCGATCCGACATTGCGCGGGCAACAGTTCGCTGCCAATGATGAACTGGATCGGGCGCTGGAAGGCAAGCTCGTTGTCCACGCTGGCGATATCAGCCGCAGCAGGGAAAAGGGGGAACACGTCGGGCTCGATCCGTCGATCCGGTATTTCGTCGAGAGTTACATTCCGATCTCACGGCCGGGCGATGGCAAAATTATTGGCGTCGTCGAACTCTACAAGGCGCCACTGGCCCTGACCGAGGCCATCCAGGAAGGGAGGATGCAAGTGGCCATCGCTGCTGTCATCAGCGCGCTGACCTTGTACCTCTGTTTATTCTGGATCATTCGCCGTGCTGACAGAATCATCAAGCAGCAGCGAGTTCAGCTATTGGAGGCCGAAACGATGGCAGTAGTCGGCGAGCTGACCTCTTCGGTGGCGCACAACATCCGAAATCCGCTGTCATCCATCCGTTCATCAGCCGAACTGGTCCTGGCCTATCCCCAAGAAAACGGCAGCGAACAAGCGGCTGACATCATTCACGAGGTCGACCGCATTTCGCATCGAATTACCGAACTGCTCAGATTTTCTGGCAAAGGCGCCCACCACGTTGAAACTGTCGATCTGGTCGCGCTGCTCGCTGAGTGCCAGGGCGATCACCAGCCGAGTTTCAACGTGCAGGATCAAGTCCTGCGGCTGGAAGCACCCGGCCACGCCGTGCCGGTGCTTGCCGATCGCGCCCTTTTGCTGCAAGTCTTCCAGAGCCTGCTGAGCAACGCCAACGAGGCGATGCCTGCCGGTGGCGAATGCGTCATCACGGTGTCGGATCTCGACAGCCGCTACTGGCAGGTCAGCATTGCCGACAAGGGCTGCGGCATCAGCGCGGAAACAGCAGAGAAGGCATTCCGCCCATTCTTCACGACCAAACCGAAAGGTCTGGGTCTCGGGCTGCCGCTAGCGCGGCGGATTGTTGAACGTTTTGGTGGCAGCCTGACGCTGGATAGCCAGCATGGCAACGGCACGACCGTCTGTGTCAATTTACCCCAAGGTTACTGATGGCTAACGTCCTGATTATTGACGACGAGGAAGTCTTCGCAAAAAATGCCGCTCGTTTCATCGAAAAGGCGGGTCACAGCGCCGTGACCGCCCACACCGGAAAACTGGGGCTGGAAAGCATGACACGCAATCCGCCGGATGTCATCGTTCTGGATTACCGCCTGCCCGACATGGATGGCATTTCCATCATCGAACGGATTCGCGCGCTGGATACCGGGGTGCCCATCCTGATGATTACCGGGCATGGCAGCATAGAACTGGCGGTCAATGCGATGAAGGCCGGGGCTAATGACCTGTTGACCAAGCCGGTGTCGCTGGCCGACCTCTGCCAGCGCGTCAATCAGTTCGTGGACAAGCAGCGTGACTCCGGACGCCTGCGCTACTTCGAGCAGCGGGAAAGCCAAACGGCGCATCCCATCATCGGCGACAGTCAGGTCATGCTCGACATGCGCGCGCGTTTGGCCCGCATGGCGGAAGCCAGCAGCCTCGACCATCTGCCACCGATCCTGATCCTCGGCGAAACCGGCACCGGCAAGGAGTTGGTGGCGCGCGCCCTCCATTTCGAAAGCGCACGGGCAAAGCAGGCATTCATCGAACTTAATTGCGCTGCAATCCCCGACAACCTGCTCGAATCCGAACTCTTCGGCCATGAGCGCGGTGCCTTTACCGACGCCAAAGAGCGCAAGATTGGTCTGCTCGAAGCGGCGGACAAAGGCACCTTGTTTCTGGACGAAATCGGGGAGATGAACCTCAATCTGCAGGCCAAGTTGCTCAAGGTGATTGAAGACGGCAGATTTCGGCGCGTTGGCGCGGTGCAGGAACAACAGGTCAATCTGCGCATCGTGGCGGCGACCAATCAAAATCTCGAGGAGCGGATTCAACAAGGGGCCTTCCGCGCGGACCTTTTCTTCCGTTTGCGGGTGTTGCAGCTCAATGTTCCACCATTACGCGCCAGAGGCGAGGATTCACTGGTCCTGGCACGGCACTTTCTGACGAACTTCGGGCGCAGGTATCGGCGAGAAGATATTCGCCTCAGCAAATCGGCTGAATCAGCGATTTTTGCCCATCATTGGCCCGGAAACGTGCGTGAACTGCGTAATGTGATGGAGCAAGCAGTGCTGTTGTCCGTCGGCAACGAAATCAGACCACAGGATTTGATGCTGCCGGGTTCATTGCCAGAGCCGAACGTATCGTCCTCAGTGTCCGCCTCGGCGGCCAACGAGGATGGCAACTCAGTGCTCGACAAGATGGAAAAGGAAATGCTGATCCAGGCCTTGGCTGAATCGCAGGGGAATGTTTCACAGGCCGCACGAAAATTGGGGATCAGTCGCGACACCCTGCGTTACCGAATGGAAAAGCACGCGCTGAAATAAGGGGCAGATTTCGCGCCTAAACTCAAATTTTCAATTTTTGGCCAATTTTTCCGGTTGACCGCAAAGTTGAGGCGCCACGAAGACTGCCTTGATTTCCAAAGACAATGAACGCCAGAGTGAGTGCGAGGCCTAACAGTCCAACTGTCGACGGCTCAGGAACCACATTTGCATTGCCGATAACCGGAGCCGGGTCAAAACCCACGAAAAATGTTTCACTGTCAGCGCCCACACCGGTTTTAAACCAGCGAACGCCGGCAACCTTGTCCCCAGCGGCAGTGTCCCCCTCAAGTCCACGATCGGGGAAAAACTGCACTTTCGCGTCAAAGGCATCTGAAAACGACAAGGCGCTTGAGGACGACACAAAATCGAAGCGCAACCCAGAGCCGGTCACGGAAAAACATCCCGTCTGGGGGCAGCTAACCTGAGCACCAAGCCCCGAACTAGCAACAAACGATAACTGCCCAGTCGAGGAAAAAGTCCAACCAACAATTTCTGACTGAACAATTTGACCGTTACTGTCGCTGTCATCAATGCTTACAGATCCATTCAGCGCACTGAACCCTGACGACAACTGACCAAAGTTATACTTGGTAACCCCGGCGTGCACACTTGAAAAAACAAAGACGAGGCCAAGCAGAATGATTTGGAAAAGATGCTTGATCATTGGAATTACCTCAAAATCTAATCGATCTAAATAGCTGCCCGAGTAACGCGATCAGTCACCCCTGCACTGAATAGAGATAACAAAAAAAGGGCGAAAAGGCTTACTTGAGTATGCAAGCAATTCATGTACCGCCTAATGCGATGAGATGCCCTAAATCGACAAACTCCTTACTACAGAAGGCAATGGGCCTGAAGGTCAGTGAGGCACTCAAGGCGAACGAGATTCGAGATGTAAAGTAATCCGACACCCCTCGAACTCTGCGGGACTTCGCAGCTATCCATCTTCGAAGAATACGAATTGGCCAAGCACTCAATCGGCTCTTTTCCGATCGTTCGTAAAGATGGATTGGGGCCGTTCAATGACAGCGTACCGTTCTGAACTTCCCGAATTGGCTGTTCCAAATTGCGAAACCTGCCGGCGCTTGGCCTCGGTCAAGAGCCAGCTATCCGTCAATCAGCCCCGGTGATCCAGCCACCAGGTTAGCCCTTGCACATTGAGTTCGAGGTCGGTGGCCAGGATATCGAGGATAGTTGCTTCCGGCAACCCACAACCGTGACTGCGCAATTCGGCCAGCAAGTAGGCGGTTAGTTCCTGTTTGGTCGCGGCGTGGCGGGCTTCACCATCGTTGACATGGGCTTCGGCGATAGCGACGTGGGCGTCGAGGCGGCGGCGCAGGTTGGCTGCCAAGGCAGGCAGATCAGTGACTTGCGCGTAGTGAGTCAGGTACATCGCCGACGGCTGATAGCTCATCAGACGGTCAATCGAAGCGTGCATTTCGGCAGGATCGAACTGCGTCGGCGAGGTGGTCGGCAGAATGAACTGGCGGCCATCAACATCGAACTCACGGTAGGAGAGGCCGAACATGTCGCCGGTGAAGATGGCCTTGGCCTTCTGGTCGATGATGCAGATGTGGTGCTTGGCATGGCCCGGGGTGTCGATCATGAGCAGTTCACGACCACCGAGTTGCAGGGTCAGACCTTCGTGGGCTTCAATGATGCGCTCGGCGGGGATGGGCAGGATGTCGCCGTAGACGGTGTCGACATATTCCTTGCCGTAGACGGCGGTAACGCCGGCGACCAGTTTTGACGGCTCGGCCATGTGGCGCGAGCCGCGCGGGTGGACGACCAGTTTGGCCTTGGGGAATTCGCGCATCAGCGCGCCGGCGCCGCCGGCGTGGTCGAGGTGGATGTGGGTCAGGATGACGTAATCGACAGCATCGCGGCCGAGCCCTAGCTTATCGAGTGCGGCGACGACGTTGGGTAGCGAATCGTTGCTGCCGGTATCGATGAAGGCGACGCGGCCATTATCGACAAGCATATGTATCGCCGCCAAAATGGGGCGGACGTAGCCGGCGTCGAAAGCGATGATGCCGTTGCCGTAGTCTCTCCAGTCAAACATTCCCTTTGTCCTTGTCGATCAGGCCGCACGCAGGCGTTGGACAGCCAGTTCCAAACGCTGGCGTTCGGCCAGTACCTTGCTCGAATAGCGGCGATCTGGATCGTTGATCGCACCACCGAATTGCTGCAGCCCGGTTTCCACACCGCCGTAACGGTGGATGGACTCCTTGAGCACCTTGGCCCCAACCTGAACATTGGTCAGCGGGTCGAAGAAGGGCAACTCGCCAGCATCACTGGGCAGCTTGTCCTTATGATATCGCGGCATTACCTGCATCAAACCCTGGGCGCCGACCACGCTTTGCGAAAACGGGTTGAATCCGGACTCGATGCCAATGACGGCAATGATTAGCAGCGGATCAAGATGCAATTCACGCCCCGCTGCTTCAGCCGTCGCAAAAATAGGCTGCAAAGCGGCATTTGAGACATGATATTTCTTGGAAACATAAGCCAGCGCTCCCAGCATACGTGGGCTGAGCGCATCGGACTTTACTTCGGCTACACTATCTACTTGCTCCTCGGCCTCTTCGTCAGCTATCAGGAGACTTTTTGGAAGAACTGACTTGAGTCCTTCAACAAAAGTAGCGTGCCCGACATGGGCACCAAACAAAGCGATGAGCAGCACCAGACCCGAGACCATCAGGGTTTTCTGGATAAGAGCTAGAACAGCGGTTGTCATCTGGGACATACCGGGGTGGAACAGGGTCGTAGCGAACACGTGACCTCCTTCACTGTTGCCACTACCGAAAACTTCTCCGGTAGCGAACGGTTACAGGGGGATACGACATCGATTTACCCGGAATTTCCAGACCATCAGTTAGTGGCTGAAACCGGCCCGGAATGCTGCGTTTGAGCCCGGGAATTCGATGTTGCACCGCAACATGATTCGCAGTTTATTGATTACATTGAATTTTGTCAATTAGCCAAGCCCAGCAACAGATAAATTATGTTGCGCCACAACAACACAAACCCTTAAAGCATAGTGGCGCGAGCCGCCCAAAACCATGCTCCTGCGCACTGTTTCCGGCCTTGCCCCACCCTATGCCGATTGCGCGGAAAACCAAGTAAAATCCAAGGCTCTCCGGCTTACCGAGTGCGTCCCATGACCACCAGCAACAAACCCACATTTCAAGAAATCATCCTGCGCCTGCAGCAATACTGGAGCCAACAAGGCTGCGCCCTGCTCCAGCCCTACGACATGGAAGTCGGGGCCGGCACCAGCCACACCGCCACCTTCCTGCGCGCCATCGGCCCCGAACCGTGGAAAGCTGCTTACGTGCAGCCCTCGCGCCGTCCCAAGGATGGCCGTTACGGTGAAAACCCGAATCGCATGCAGCACTATTACCAGTTCCAGGTGGTGTTGAAGCCGGCACCGGACAACATTCTCGAGCTTTACCTCGGCTCGCTCGAAGCCCTCGGTTTCGATCTGAAGAAGAACGACGTGCGTTTCGTCGAAGACGACTGGGAAAACCCGACGCTGGGCGCCTGGGGCCTCGGTTGGGAAGTCTGGATGAACGGCATGGAAGTGACGCAGTTCACTTACTTCCAGCAGGTCGGCGGCATCGACTGCAAGCCGATCACCGGCGAAATCACCTACGGCATTGAACGTCTGGCCATGTACCTGCAGGGCGTCGAAAACGTCTATGACCTGACGTGGACGGAAGGTCTGACTTACGGCGACGTCTATCACCAGAACGAAGTCGAGCAATCGACCTATAACTTCGAGCATTCCGATGTGGAATTCCTCTTTCACGCCTTCACCGCCCACGAGAAGCAGGCCCAGCACCTGATCTCTGCCCTGCTCGCGCTACCGGCCTACGAACAGGTGCTGAAAGCTGCCCACACCTTCAACCTGCTCGACGCCCGGGGTGCCATTTCCGTCACCGAACGCGCCGCCTATATTGGCCGCATCCGCAACCTGGCTCGCGCCGTGGCACAAGCCTACCTCGACAGCCGCGCCCGCCTCGGCTTCCCGATGGCCCCGAAAGATTGGGCCGCCGAAGTCCTCGCCCAGATTGAAAAGAAAGCCGCCTGATATGTCGTCCAAGAATTTGCTCGTTGAACTGTTCGTCGAGGAACTGCCGCCCAAGGCGCTCAAGAAGCTGGGTGAAGTCTTTGCCCAGACCCTGGCCAGCTCGCTAAAAAACAGCGGTTTGGCGACGACGACCGCAACCGTTACCGCCTACGCCTCGCCACGCCGTCTGGCCGCGCACGTCACCGACGTCGTCGCCGTCGCTCCCGACAAGTCGCTGGTACTTAAATTAATGCCGGCCGCCGTTGGCCTCGATGCCGCCGGCAATGCCACCCCGGCGCTACAGAAGAAGCTGGCGGCAATCAGCGCGACCGTCGCCATTGCCACCAAAGATCTCCGCCGCGAAAGCGACGGTAAGGCCGACATCCTGTTCTACGACAGCATGGCGCAAGGTGCGACGCTGGCCGAAGGCCTGCAAAAGGCGCTGGAAGCTGCGCTTGCCGCCTTGCCGATCCCGAAAGTGATGACTTACCAGTTGCAGGATGGCTGGAGCAGCGTCAACTTTGTGCGCCCGGCGCATGGCCTGGTTGCCCTGCACGGTGCCGATGTCGTGCCGCTCGCCATCCTCGGCCTGACCTCTGGCCGCGAGACACACGGTCACCGCTTTGAAGCCTCGGTTGATCCGGTCGTCTTCGCCGATGCCGACGAATACGCCGCCAAGCTGGCCAGCGAGGGAGCCGTGATCGCCTCCTTCGCCGAGCGCCGCGCCGAAATCGCCCGTCAGCTCGAAGCAGCAGCCGCCAAAGCGGGCGCAAATGGCGCCGCTGCGCTGCGACCGATCGACGACGACGCCCTGCTTGATGAAGTCACTGCGCTGGTTGAACGACCCAATGTGCTGATCGGCCAGTTCGAAGAGGAATACCTGGCGGTGCCGCAGGAATGCCTGATTCTGACCATGAAGGCGAATCAGAAATACTTCCCGCTGCTCGACAGCAGCGGCAAGTTGACCAACAAGTTCCTCGTCGTCAGCAACATCAGCCCGGCCGACCCTAGCGCCGTGATCGGTGGCAACGAGCGTGTCGTGCGCCCACGCTTGGCCGATGCCAAGTTCTTCTTTGACCAGGATCGCAAGCGCTCGCTGGAATCGCGCATTCTCGGTCTGGCCAAAGTGGTTTACCACAACAAACTGGGCACCCAGGGCGAGCGCACGCAGCGCGTCGGCTCGATTGCCAACCTGATCGGCGAACGCCTCGGCGGCGAGCAACTGGGCTTGCGCGCCAACCGTGCCGCCCTGCTCTCCAAAGCCGACCTGCTGACCGACATGGTTGGCGAGTTCCCTGAACTGCAGGGCATCATGGGTCGCTATTACGCGCTGCATGACGGCCTGCTGCCCGACATGGCCGACGCCATCGAAGATCACTACAAACCGCGTTTCGCCGGCGACTCCCTGCCGCGCAACCTGGTCGGCACCGTCGTCGCCATTGCCGACAAGCTGGAAACCCTGGTCGGCATGTTCGGCATCGGCCAGATTCCGACCGGTGACCGCGACCCCTTTGCACTGCGTCGCCACGCTTTGGGCGTCATCCGCATGCTCAGCGAAGGCGATCTGAATCTGCCGCTCAATGAACTGTTGAGCGCTGCGACCCAGGCATTTTCAGGGATCGAAGGCTTCAAGCCGGCGGAAGCGGCCCTCGCCGATTTCATCTACGACCGCCTCGCCGGCAGCCTGCGCGAGCAGGGTTACACGGCGCAGGAAGTCGATGCCGTGG
>CAXYZX010000024.1:0-22032 GCA_964293845.1 uncultured Dechloromonas sp. | reverse complement strand
TTCCGCAAGAAGGGCATCGAAGTGCTGCTGCTCTCCGACCGCGTCGATGAGTGGGTGGTTGGCCATCTGACCGAGTTCGACGGCAAGCAGATGCAGTCCGTCGCCAAGGGCGGCCTTGACCTCGGCAAGCTGGAAGATGAAGCCGAGAAGCAGGAAGCCGAGAAGGCTGCTGACGAATACAAGGAACTGATCGACAAGGTCAAGACCTCGCTTGGTGACAAGGTGAAGGATGTTCGTGTCACCTACCGTCTGACTGATTCACCGTCCTGCTTGGTTTCCGATGAGCATGATCCGTCGGGTAACCTGGCGCGTTTGATGAAGGCGGCTGGCCAGCCGATGCCGTCAGCCAAGCCGATTCTCGAAATCAATCCGCAGCACCCGGCGGTGATGCGCCTGAAGTATGAGGAAACCCGCTTCGATGACTGGGCTGCCTTGCTCTTCGAACAGGCTACCCTTGCTGAAGGTGGTCAGCTCGATGATCCGGCTGGTTTCGTCAAGCGCATCAATGACTTGATGATGGCGCTGTCAGCGAAGTAAAAAGGTAGGTGCAAGGTCGATTGTTACGGTCGACGGCAAAAAAGCTCGAAAATATGGCCGCTCTTTAGCGGCCATATTTTTTGCTACTTGCTTAGCGGTTTGCGTTTACTACGACACGACCGCGTACTTTGCCTTCGAGCAGTTCAGCACCCACAGTCAGGGCGTCCTCCAGACCGATTTCACGCGTAATGCTTTCTAGTTTGGCCGGATCAAGGTCGCGACTCAGGCGCTCCCAGGCTTCCTGGCGAACAGCAAGCGGCGCCATGACGCTGTCGATACCGTAAAGCGTCACCCCGCGCAGGATAAACGGTGCCACTGTGGCCGGGAAGTCCATGCCGCCGGCCAGACCGCAGGCCGCGACGGCGCCGCGATACTTGGTCGTGGCGCAAGCGTTGGCCAGCGTATGGCTACCCACGGTGTCGACGACGCCGGCCCAGCGTTCCTTGCCAATCGGTTTGCCCGGTGCGGAGAGTTCGGCACGGTCGATGATGTCACTGGCGCCCAGCGCCTTGAGATGTTCCACCTCAGATGTGCGGCCAGTGGAGGCGACGATTTTGTAGCCAAGTTTGGCAAGCAGGGCGATGGCGACACTGCCGACACCGCCGTTGGCGCCCGTCACCAGGATTTCGCCATCCGCTGGTTTGATACCGTGTTTCTCCAGCGCCAGTACGCACAGCATGGCGGTGTATCCGGCGGTGCCGATGGCCATCGCCTGCCGCGCGCTGAAGTTTTTCGGTAGCGGCACCAGCCATTCGCCCTTGACTCGCGCCATTTCAGCCAGACCGCCACAGTGGGTTTCACCGACGCCCCAGCCGTTGAGCACGACCTTGTCGCCCGGCTTCCAGGCCGGATTTGAGCTTTCGCTTACGGTACCGGCGAAGTCGATGCCGGGCACCATGGGAAAGCGGCGGACAACCGGCGATTTGCCGGTAATCGCCAGGCCATCCTTGTAATTGAGTGTGGACCACTCAACGCGTACCGTGACATCTCCTTCAGGCAGTGTCGCTTCATCTATCTGCTGAACCTGAGCCTTGTAACCGGCCTCATCCTTGGTGATCAGAATTCCCTTGAACATCATGATTCTCCTTTGTTTGGATTAATTAGACTGTCTGACTATTAATTGGTGAAAAAATCAGGCTTGCGGTAAAGCGGACATGAAAAGCTGAAAAAATGCCTGCATTGGTGCGGTCGACCGCACCAGACGGGCTCTTAATATGGCTCCCTCCCAGCCGACCCAGAAAGCGTGGGCCAGAGCCGGGCAATCGGTGCTTGATGACAGTTCGCCGGTAATCACAGCGTCTGAAAGACACCCGGCCAGACGCTGTTCCCAGTCGCAGAGCACCTCTTCCAGACGCAGGCGCAACTTCTCATCGAGACAATTCACCTCCTGGCCCAGATTGCCGACCAGGCAACCGCGAGTGAAGTCATGTTTTTGTACGCCATGGCAGGCATCGTCAACAAAGGCGGCAAGTCGTGCCAAGTGGCTGAGATCTTCATTCTGAAAATGGCGGTCAAGCTTGCGGGCAAAATACTCGGCATAGGCATCAAGCGTCGCCGCGACGAAGGAATTCTTGCTCTCGAAGTAATGGTAGAACGAGCCCTTGGGTACCGTGACCGACTTCAACACATCATCCAGTGCAGTGGCGCCAACCCCGCGGTTGGTGAGCATCTCGGTGCCGCGCCGAATCAATAGCGCACGCGTGTCGGCGTAGTCATGACCATTGCGTGCCGGGCGGCCCCGGGGGCGCCGGGGAAGGGGGGCGGTCTCATTCATGAAATAAATATTAGACCGCTTGTCTATAAAAAGCAAAACTTGGCTTCAAGCAAGCGTGACATATCTGCCCAGGCTTTGGCACAATGGGGACTCCATCTGCCGGAGCAATCAATCAATGAAGCCTGAGGATCTGCAACTGCTCGTCAGCCGCACCATGCCCTTCGGTAAACACAAAGGGGTGTCAATTGCCGATTTACCCGGAAACTATCTGAACTGGTTTGCCCGCGAGGGGTTTCCACCCGGCGAAATCGGCCAGCTGCTGGCGCTGATGCAGGAAATTGACCACAACGGCCTGTCGTCACTACTTGATCCGTTGCGCAAGCCCTTGTTACGTTGACAACACCGACTCACGCAGACGCGGAATTTCTATGCGGAAGCAGCTACCTCCACCGAGTTCGCTGCTTACCTCCAGATTGCCATGGTGTTTTTGCACAATACTGTAGGCCAGAGAGAGGCCAAGCCCCGTTCCTTTGCCAATAGGTTTGGTTGTAAAGAAAGGCTCGAAGATCCGTTTTTGATTTTCTGGCGAGATACCTTCGCCGGTATCGGCGATCTCGACCCAGACTTTTTCATCATTCAAACCCGTGCGAATGGTGATCGTGCCGTGTGTCTTGATGGCATGCGCTGCATTGAGCAGCAGATTCATGAATACCTGGTTGAGTTGTGAACCGAGGCACTGAACCGCTGGAAGCCCGCTGTATTCCTTGATCACATCTGCCTTCAACTTGATTTCGTTCCAGACAATGTTGAGTGTGCTGTCGAGACCTTGTTCGAGATTGGCAGCGGCCCAATCAGCGTTATCGATACGCGAAAAATTCTTGAGATCCCGAACAATTTTCGTTACACGGCTAACCCCGTCGCGCGACTCGCTGATCAGCGTATGAATATCTTCACTCAAAAAGCCCAGATCAGCGTGTTTTTTCAAGGCTTCTATGGTCGCCTGTATGTCTGCATGCCCGGCGATCAAAGGATCTGCCTTGCCGTAAGCGGCGATGATTGCCAGTAGTTCGTCGACATAGTCCTTCAAGGTACCCAGGTTGGAACTGATAAAGCCTATGGGGTTATTGATCTCATGTGCCACACCCGCCGCAAGTTGACCGATGGAGGCCATTTTTTCAGATTGCAGCAACTGGTTCTGGGTATTTTCCAGTTGTTCGTTCAAGGACTGGATACGCTGATAATGCTCCTGCAATTCCTTCTCTTGTTGTTTCCGTTCACTGATATCTTCAAAAATGGAAACATAGTGGCTGATCTCGCCATCGGTGTTGAGCAAGGGGGTGACCATCTGACTGGCCGTGTAGCGGCTACCGTCCTTGCGTAAATTGACGATCTCGCCATGCCATGTTGTACCTGCGGCAATTGTTCGCCAGAAATGCTCATAAAATCCATTTTCCTGCAGCTTCGAATTGAATAGATTGGGCGTCTTACCGAGTATTTCGTCGCTGGAGTACCCGGAAAGCTGGCAAAAAGCACGGTTGACCCAGGTAATGTTTCCCTTGGCATCGGTAATCATGACCGCATTGCCAACCTCTGCCAGAGCCGAGTCAAACAGGCTCAGTCGTTCCTGTTGCATGGCGGACTCAAGCATGATGCTCAGGCGGTTGGCGAAGGTGAGCAGGCGTTGTTGTAACATGCCCTTGTCAAATTGATCTGGTTCGCGACCATAAAGCGCAAGCGCTCCCCAAGCTTCCCCATGCAGGGTCAGAGGAAGAAAAATTGCTTCTCTGGCGCCGAGAGCATGGGCTGCTTCCGTACAGGATGGACATTTCAAACGATCAAAATAAGCCGTTTGACGTTTTCCGTTAGCGATGACGGCGGCAACCGGCAGGCAGGGGGTGCTGGTATTGTCATCTTCACGCTGGTGAGCGAGCACGTTATCCGTGATGCCATTAGAAGCTGCCAGCAACGCCAGCTTGCCATCCGGTTTGGTAATGGCGATCCAGGCTGCAGCAAGGTCAAAAACCGAGAGGACATCATCACAGAAAATTTGGGCGATGGCCGCCGAGTCGACACGCCAGCGCATCAATACCGTGCCGAGATGCTGGAATAGCTCATCCTCCTGCCTGGCTCGATGTTGTTCGGTCACATCCTTGGCATAAACGCCAACACTTTCGACCACGCCGTGTTCATCCTTGACCGGGTAGATGCTGTTGTCGAAAAATATAGCGCCACGCCTATCCTGCATGCGGAGCATTTCGCCGCTTTCAGCCACGTAGCTCACCGCAGCACGGCGAGTTTCGGCAAGATCGGGCGACATGTAATCGAAGAAATTTTTCCCCTCCATCGCGCTGGGGAGTTGGCCGAAGCGCTGTGCAGCAAAGGTGTTGATTTCGAGAATTGCACCATCCGGTGCAAGTAGCAAGACCGATTCATCACTTGCATCAAGCAGGGCGCGCATGCGGTATTTGCTCTCGCTGATCTCTTTCTCGGCCAGTTTGCGCTCGCTGATGTCACGGACGATGCCGACTGCCGACCAGGCGTTCTGCAGCCAGGTGGCGGAAAGTGAAAGTTCAACGGGAAATTCGCTGCCATCCTTGCGCAATGCTGCGAGTTCGAGCGTCTTGCCAACGGCAGGCCCTTGGCCGCTCTGGCGAAAATGTTCGTAGCCCTTGCGGAAAGCCGAGCGGAATCGTTCTGGGGTAATCAAGTCATGTAGTTCCTGACCGATTGCTTCGTCTCGACTATAGCCAAAGATTGTTTCTGCCGCTGGATTCCAGAAGGAAATATGGGCGTTGCTGTCCATCATCACGATTGCATTCTGGGCAGCGCTGGCAATGCCCCGGAATTTCTCTTCGCTGTCGCGCAGGGCTTGCTCGGCCAGTTTGCGCTCGCTCAGTTCATTGTCCAGTTGGGCATTGGCTTCACGCAGCTTGATGGTACGGCTGGCAACTTCATCTTCAAGGCCGGCTTGATGTTTGGCCAACGCCAAATCACGAGTCTGGATGTGATCCAGCATCTCGTTAAAGTTGCTGGCCAATTCGGCAATTTCGCTATGGCCATCGATAGGAACCCTTTGCTCAAGGCCGGCGTCGCCGTGGGCGATATCGTGCATGGCGAGCATGGTGGTCCGCAACGGGTGGGTAATGCTGCGGGCGATGACACCGGCTAGCAACAGAAGAGCAGCGCTGACGCCGAGCAACATGAAGAGACTTTGTATGGCTCGCGCGTGAACTGCACTGTCGATATCGTCAATGTAGATACCCGAGCCAATGACCCATCCCCAGGGCGCAAAATTTTTGACGTAGGATAGTTTGGGAAAAGTCGCTTCTGTACTACCGCCGCCCATTTGCGCTTTTTGCCAGTGATAAGTGACATAGCCGTGTCCGCTTTGTGCAACCAACTCATTGAAGGCCAGCGTCAAGTTCTTTTTTCCATCGGTGGCTATAAACGGGCCTTCCAAACCGGCACGCATGCTGGTGACCCGGTTGTATTTTTCGTCGCTTAGTGGCTGCCCATTGAGCTCCGGCATGATTGGGTGCATGAGCATCTTCGGTACGGGTTCTGTATTGCTAATCCAGAAATACTCTTTTTCGTTGTATCGCATGTTCTGAATTATGTCTTTTGCCGCTGTTTGCGCAGCCTCCTTGCTCAAAATGCCTTTGCGTTCAAGCGCTTCATAATGAGTTAGCTGGCTGTGAGCATTTTCCACGAGTTGCCTGATCGTTGATTCCTTTTCCTGGTGCAAGGCATCTCTCAGCATCATGACGTCAATGGCACTGCCCAGCACAATGCTGCCAATGAAGATGGCGACAATGGTCCAGATTCTGTTGCGGACGCTAAGGCGATTTAACAGTGCAAACATGGTGTTTATCGGTCGTTTTTTAGGATGGATTCGAGCGTTGCAGGCCAACCGCTGACGTTCCACTGTTTGCGTGCTCAGGGTGAGGGTAGCTGCAGTGTTGTTTGAGCGCTCGTGTCGCCACTGAGTGATTTGATCGGCTTCAGCGCCGATATTGCTTTGAGGATGGCTTTTGCTTACTTTAATGTAAGCATTGCCTTATATCAAGCGATCTATTACTTTTGTTGTGATTAGCCTATTTTCCTTGCAGCATATTATAAAGTGCCAATGCCATGGCGTTTGGCATAAGCAAACAACTCAGCATTGTTCTTCAGTTTGAGCTTGTGCATCATGCGGCTTTTCTGGACGCTAACCGTTTTGGCGCTGCGTCTAAAATGTTCGGCGATTTCTTTGATGCTGGAACCCTTTGCGAGATAGTCCAAAATAGCACTTTCGCGTGGAGAAAGAGCTTTCGGTTGAGCTTGGTTGTCGCCAAGGCGCTCGAAAATTAGTGCTTCGGCAAGACGCGGGTCCATGAAGCGTCCGCCATGGGCGACGATACGGATCGCCTCAAGCAATTGTTCGGCACCTGCATCCTTGGTTACAAAACCCGTGGCGCCAGCTTGAACTGCTCGTGCGGCAAGATGTGGGTCACTATGCATGGTGAGCACCAGAATTGGCAGCTCCGGCCAGCTGGCACGAAGTTGGGCGATCAAGGTGATGCCACCGTCAGGCATGGACAGATCCAGCAAAAGCAGGTCAAAGCCCTTTTTCTCGACAGCGCGGAGTGTACTGGCTCCATCTTCGCTTTCTCCTGCGACAACAAACTCTGGACAGGCCCCAACAACTTGGCCGAGGCCCTTCCGCACAATCAGGTGATCATCGGCAATCCACAGGCGAGTCTTTTTCACGGTTTAATTTCTCATTTGAGTGGTATCCCGACTTCGATATTTGTTCCATAGCCGGGGGTTGAGACGATCTTTAGTGTGGCATCGAGAAGGGCGGCGCGTTCGTGCATACCAATCAGGCCAAACGATAGTCCGTGTGAGCGGAGCAAGGCGGTATCGAATCCTCGTCCGTCGTCTTCGATTTTGAGATTCAAGAACTCTTCAGTCGACTCTATATGCATCGATACTGATCCTGCTTGGGCATGGCGAGCGACATTGGTGAGCGATTCCTGGGCGATGCGAAAGATGGAGGTTGCATCCGTTATGTTGAGTTGTGGATCAGCACCACTCAGTGTCAGGCGGCAGGTGATACCGCTACGGCTACTGAATTCTGTGGCCAGCGCTTCAAGGGCAGGAAGCAGGCCTTCTTCCAGTTGGGCGGGATGCAGGTCACGAGTAATACGGCGTACGACGGCCTGGGTCTGATCGAGGTAGGTTTTCAGTTCCAGTGCAAACTGATCGGTTTGACTCGTGGTCACGTTTGTACTTAGTTGCAAGGCAGAGACCATAAAATGCATACCGGTAAGCAGTTGGCCCAATTCGTCATGAAGCTCACGGGCAAGGTGGTTGCGTTCGCTCTCCCGAATCTGGTCCTGCCGTATCAGTAGTTGCCGTAACAACTGCTGAGATTCTTCAAGTTTGGCTTCTGCAAGTTTGACCAGGGTGACATCTGTGACCATGGCGTAGAAACCGATGACATTGTCTCCCATGTACTCCGGTATGTAGTCGATAAGAAGATGGCTAATTTCACCCGAAGGTTTTTTCAAAGTGCGCTCGAATTGCTGGCGCTCGCCCCTGATCACCGCTTCGATGTGCGGTTGATTGAGCAAGAATAGCTTCTCACCAAGCACATGCCTGATTGTCTTGCCCTGCATTTGGGTGGGGGTTTTACCAAACCATTCCTGATACGCACGATTGGCAAAACGACAACATCTGTCTTTATCCCATTGGCTCACCATGCAAGGCAGGGCATCAGTGATGGCACGCAGAAACTTTTCGTTCGCTTCCAACGCTTCTTCAATGAGTTTGCGTTCCGTTATGTCGAAAGCAGTGAAACTGCTACCCAGGGATGGATCTTCCGGATCTATCATCGCCGAGGCCATCAAGATGTGTCTCGAGGCACCATTTTTTTGGCGCCAAACAGTTTCAATTGTGCCAACTCCATGCGCCCTGATCTGCGCGTATTTTTCCTCTCCGACGCGACTAAACTCTGCTTCGGAGGGGTATAGGAGGCGCGCCGACCTGCCGAGCATCTCCTCGGCTGAGTAGCCGGTAATCGTCGTCATTGCCTCATTGACCTCGCGCAACTGACGCTCGACGACGACGCCAATACCCAGCGGCGAGGCATGGAGGATAGCGCGCATGCGAGCTTCGCTATGCTGCAACTGCCTGGTTCGTTGATCAACCATTGCTTGCAGATCATTGCGGTGAAGCTCAAGTTCGCTGGCGCTTTGCTGCTGCTCGGTCATATCGACGCCGAAACCGATTACGTACTGCTTGTCGTCCAGCTTGATACTTCGTCCCGAGAAGTAGTGAGGAATGCTTCTGCCTTCCTTCGTAACAAGCAAGGCATCAAGGCTGGATTGCCCGTTGATGAGTGTTTCTTCGATTGCCTTGCTGAGCAGTAATTTTGTATCCGGGTTAAAAAATCCCAGTGGGCCGATGCGGGAAATGGTCGCACTATCGTAGCCGCTGATGGCTTCCAGATTCTTGTTCCAACGCAGAATACTGCCCGTATCGTCGAGCAGGTAAAAGATACCGGGGGCTGAGTCGATAATCTCGTCGGTTAATTGAAGCTGAGCTTTTAGTGCCTGTTCAGCACGCTTTTGCTCGGTGATGGCGGTATGGGCGATAACCGCGCCACCGCTGCCGTCATCAAGCGGCATGGCGGTCATCGAGAACCAGCGTTGCTGATCAGGCGAGTGACAAGGATACTCAGTGGAAAAAATCGACAGTTCATGGGCGAGTACGGCCTGAATACCTGCTTTCACAGCGCCGATTTCTTCATCGCCCAGCAGACTCTGGCAGGCATCCAGATAGTTGATGCCCGCATCCGCACACTGTTCCTGCCTGGCTGCACTACCTAAATTGGCTGAAAAAAAATCACGCCAAGGCTGGTTGACCGCAACAATTACCCCGCGATGATCAATTACTGCGATATGTGATGGCAGGGAATTAAGTACCCGATACAGCGGATGGGTGGGCTGCGGGGCGGATGGGTGATGTACGTTGTTGGCGATGGTGCCCATCGTTATTTGAGGTGCGTCATTGGTTTCAGTCTCGACTGGGCAGAGACGCAAGTGGAGTCGAGACCAAGAGCCGTTGTTGCTGCGCATCTGGAATTCAAGCTCGCCTTCTCGGCGCAGGGAGGTGATGGCAGTCTGTACGGCTTGCCGGTCGGCTGGGTGGACAAGTTTCATCCAGCTAGCAAGTGTCGTTGGTGCGTTGGGTATCGAGTAGCCGAGCAGGCGACACAAAAATTCGCTCCAGCGAATGTGGCCGCTTGCCTTTTCATGAGTCCAGACGCCAAGACCGGCACCTTCAAGTGCAGCCAGAAGGTGCCGGTCAGTGATACCTGAATTGATGGATTTGATCGGGTTTTCAGCAGTCAATTTAACGCTCTTGCTTGGCGAGGCCCGTTGAATTCAGCATTGATGATGCTTCGTAAGTCGCAGGCTAGCACAGCATGATGTTGCGGTTGACTGGCTGGAAAGAGAAAAAATTCAGATTAAAGCTTGATACCAAGCCTTCATTGTTTGGGGCTGAACTGCTCGCGCAAGCACATCTTGTGGTCTGGACCAATCTTGTCCTTGCAGACTTCGCGGGCTTTCTGGTGCAGTTCGCAGCGTTTCGGGTCGGCAGCCTTGCTGCAATCCGGCGTTGGCATTTTCTGCTGGACACACTGACGGAAGGCAGGGCCTTGCTGGCTCTGGCATTCCTTATATACCACCTTGCGTGCTTCGCACTGTTGCGGGTTGGCCGCTTTTCCACAATCGAAATTCTGGTGTTGATCCATCATGCATTGCTTGCGCGCCGGGCCGGCTTTGTCCTTGCAAGCTTCCTGCGCCTTGAGGCGAGCGTCGCGATGTGCCGCACAGGCTTCAGGGTTGGGGGCTTGCGCACAATCACGCGGAGCACGGGCGCCGGGGCCTTTCTGTCCCATGCCGGGGCCACTTTGCTGCATTCCAGAACCCATGCCACCTCCCATGCCCGGGCCGGGTTGAGCCATAGCCGGAAGGCAAACGAGAGAAGCGATCAATGCGCTACTTATCATCATTAGGCGGGATTTCATGGTTTTCTCCTTGTGGTTGGTTTGATTTAATTCTAGGTGAACGATTTCGGGGCAAAGTCGCAAGTTGTAAATGAATGCAAACAGGAGAAGCCCCTGTTACAAGCCGTTACGTATGACATGCTATATTTCATCGCATGAACGATACGACGATATCCGAACACCGCCTGACGCTGGCTGAAGTCCTGGAAATGCTAGTGGCCGATGGCCTCGTCGAGGCTGAAGAGGCAAACGCGCTACGCACCGAGCGCAAACTGCATGGTGATAGAACGCATCCGCTGGTGGTCATTGCCGAGCAGAAATTCCGTAACCTGAAACTACCGGCGCGCTTGCTGACCCTGGAAGTGCTCACTGAATGGCTGGCCAATCGGGTTGGTCTGGCCTATCTGCATATTGACCCGCTCAAGGTGGATTTCAGTGGTGTGGCCGACGTCATGTCCAGCGCTTACGCGGCACGTTTCACCATTCTGCCAGTGGAAATTAATGCCCGCGAGGTGGTAATTGCCACCGCCGAGCCCTTTGTGCGGGAATGGGAAAAAGAACTGGTTCATATCCTGCGCAAGGAGATCCGCCGGGTGATGGCGACCCCGACTGACATCGCGCGCTATCTGGTCGAGTTTTTCAACCTCGCCAAGTCGATCAAGAAGGCCTCACTGAAGGGAAATGTGAATGCCTCCATTTCCAGCTTCGAGCAACTGGTTGATCTCGGCAAGACCAATCGCCCGCTGGATGCCAACGATCAGCACGTTGTGCATATCGTCGATTGGTTGTGGCAATACGCTTTTGATCAACGAGCCTCGGATATCCACGTTGAACCGCGCCGGGACATGGGTATCGTCCGTTTTCGCATCGATGGCGTGCTGCATCAGGTTTATCAGATTCCGATGTCGGTGATGACCGCCATGACCAGTCGTATCAAGCTGCTCGGGCGCATGGACGTCATTGAAAAGCGTCGCCCGCAGGATGGCCGGATCAAGACCCGAACGCCGGCCGGGCAGGAGGTTGAGCTGCGCCTTGCCACTTTGCCCACCGCCTTCGGCGAAAAACTGGTGATGCGGATTTTCGACCCCGAGGTGCTGCACCGTGATTTGCGCTCTTTGGGTTTTTCGGAGGATGACCAGTCGCGCTGGCATCAGATGACCAGTGCGCCCAACGGCATTGTCCTGGTCACCGGCCCGACGGGTTCCGGCAAAACCTCGACGCTATACACCACGCTCAAGCAACTGGCGACGCCTGAGGTCAATGTCTGCACCATCGAAGATCCGATAGAAATGGTCGAGTCCGCCTTCAACCAGATGCAGGTTCAGCACAACATCGATATTGGCTTTGCCGATGGCGTGCGCGCCCTGATGCGGCAGGACCCGGACATCATCATGATCGGCGAAATCCGCGATCTGGAAACTGCAGAAATGGCGATCCAGGCCGCGTTAACCGGCCACCTTGTGCTGTCCACGCTGCACACCAACGACGCGCCCTCGGCAATTACCCGCCTGCTCGATTTGGGAGTGCCGGCCTATCTGATCAACTCAACGGTACTTGGCGTCATGGCCCAGCGCTTGGTGCGTACTCTGTGCCCGCACTGCAAAAAGCCGATGCCGATTACCGAAGATCAGCGTGCCAGTTGGCGTTCGCTGGTAGCCCCCTGGAAGTCCAGTGAGCCAGCGCATATCCATCAGCCGGTCGGCTGTCTCGAATGTCGCATGACTGGCTACATGGGGCGCGTTGGTATCTACGAGATACTGATGAACTCGGCCGAAGTCCGCAAAATGATCAAGCCGCAGATGGAAATGGGACGTTTGCGTGAGCAGGCAATACGCGAAGGCATGCGCCCACTGCGCATCTCCGGGGCTTTGAAAGTGGCGCAGGGTTTGACCTCGCTGGATGAAATCATCAAGGTTGCGCCACCCTCTGACGAGGCTTGAGGTTGGCCTTGGTATGCCCCTACAGCATGCGACAGCCCGCTTTGTCATAGAGGGGCGGCAAGCGTCCGAGCGGGATCATGACGCTGTCGGTGCGATTGATGATGTCGGCCACTGCCATCTGCCGGCCGTTGAGATGCAAAAAATCCAGCTGTTCAGCACTGCTCAGATAGTAATTCCCTTGAGGAATGGGCGTCTTTGCAGGGCGATTGTTATCTTGACAGTGTGCGCATGGCGCGTTCGAGGCCATCGATGGTTAGCGGAAACATGCGTGGTTCACCGATGACTTTTTGTACCATCCGAATCGATGGCGTGTAGGTCCAGTGCTTTTCGGGCAGCGGGTTGAGCCACACGGCATGCGACCAGGTACGGCACAGACGGCCGAGCCAGGTGGCGCCTGATTCCTCATTCCAGTGTTCCACACTACCGCCAGCGCTGGATATTTCGTAAGGGCTCATGCTGGCATCGCCGACGATCACCACCTTGTAGTCCGGGCCGTAGGTGTGGATGACATCCCAAGTCGACAGCTTTTCGCTGTGTCGGCGCCGGTTGTCTTTCCACAGACCTTCGTAGATACAGTTGTGGAAATAGAAGTGCTCAAGGTGCTTGAACTCGGAACGGGCGGCGGAAAACAGTTCTTCGCAGGCGGCAATGTGGTCGTCCATCGAGCCACCGATGTCGAGAAAGAGTAGCACCTTGATTGCGTTGTGGCGTTCCGGGCGCAGGTGAAGGTCTAGCCAGCCGCCGTTGCGGGCAGTGCCGGCGATTGTGCCGTCAAGGTCGAGTTCGGTCGCCGCACCTTGGCGGGCAAAACGCCGCAGGCGGCGCAGGGCGACCTTGATGTTGCGCACCCCGAGATCGACGCTGTCATCGAGATTGCGGAATTCGCGCTGCTCCCAGACCTTGATCGCCGTGCGGTTACCGACCGAGTCACCGCCAATCCGTACCCCCGCCGGGTTGTAGCCGCCGTGGCCGTAGGGCGAGGTGCCGGCGGTGCCTATCCATTTGTTGCCGCCGGCGTGGCGTTCCTTCTGCTCGGCCAGACGCTGCTTTAATTGCTCGAAAATTTTTTCGTAACTGAGTTTTTCCAGTTTGGCGCGATCCGCTTCCGAAAGGTGCTTGCGCGCCGCCAAGGTGAGCCACTCCTCGGGCACCATCACCTCAAAGCCGGGCAGGGCCTCGATGCCTTTGAAGTATTCGCCAAAGGCGAGGTCGAAACGGTCGTAAAGCGCTTCGTTCTTGATCAGGATGGCGCGCGAGATCAGGTAGAAATCATCAAGGCTGCCGCTGACCAGCCGCGCTTCCAGTGCCTCAAGCAAGGCCAGCAACTCCTTGGTTGAAACCGGCAGTTCACGGGCCTTCAGGTGGAGGAAGAAATCGACCAGCACGACGCGTGGCTATGGGTTTTTGCGCCGGGCCATGAAGGCTAGGCGCTCGAAGAGATGTACGTCCTGCTCGTTCTTGAGCAGCGCGCCATGCAGCGGTGGAATGGCGTCTTTGGCTTCCTTGGAGCGCAGGGCTTCGGGCGGAATGTCTTCGGCCAGCAGCAACTTGAGCCAGTCGATCAATTCGCTGGTAGATGGCTTTTTCTTGAGGCCGGGGACTTCGCGCAGCTCGAAAAAAACTTCCAGTGCTTCGCGCAGCAGATCGCGTTTCAGGGTCGGGAAATGCACATCGACGATACGCGTCATCGTCTCCTTGTCCGGGAACTTGATGTAGTGGAAGAAGCAGCGGCGCAGGAAGGCGTCGGGCAGTTCCTTCTCGTTGTTCGAGGTGATGATGATCAGTGGCCGGTGTTTGGCCTTGATCGTGCGCTGCAACTCATAGCAGTGGAACTCCATGCGGTCGAGTTCGCGCAGCAGGTCGTTGGGAAACTCAATGTCGGCCTTGTCGATTTCGTCGATCAGGACGACTGACTGTTGCTCGCACTCAAAAGCCTGCCACAGCACGCCATGCACAATGTAATGGCTGATGTCTTCAACGCGCGGGTCGCCGAGTTGCGAGTCGCGCAGGCGCGAGACGGCATCGTATTCGTAGAGACCCTGCTGCGCCTTGGTGGTTGATTTGATGTGCCACTGGAAGAGCGGCATGTTCAGGGCGCGGGCGACTTCTTCGGCGAGCAGGGTTTTGCCGGTGCCCGGTTCACCCTTGATCAGCAGCGGGCGTTGCAGCACGACGGCGGCGTTGACGGCCAGGGTCAGGTCGCGGGTTGTGACGTAGGATTCGGTGCCTTCAAATTTCATGATCGGCTCTCAGAAAGGGCTGCCGGCGCGGCGAATTTTTTCGACGTAGGCGACGGCATCCATCTGTGTTCCTGTTTTTTGGGCGGCAAAGATGATCTCGCCCAGACATTCGAGCAGGATGTGCTCGGCAGCGTGCGGGTCCATCTTGATGCGCAGGGTTTCAAAGGCGGCGCGGATGCCGGGTGGCTGATCGACGCTGACCTGCTCATGGATGGCGAGATGCAGGGAAAGGTGGAGGAAAGGATTCATCTCTCCGCCTTCCGGTGTCCATTCCTTTTCCAGCGCACCTTCGCGGTCGTTGAGCAGGGGGTGGTATTCGGGATGGCGGGCTGCAATGTCGGCGGCGGTTACTTCGGCACCGACCAGCGGCAGGCGTTCGACATGTTTGCGCCAGGCATCGCAGAAAAAATGGCGAACCTGTTCGCGTGAGGGATTAAACATGGGCACTCTCGAAAAGTAGGGTCATGACGGAATTCTGGAACAGGCGATTGCGGCCATTGATGGGGGCGATCTGCCCGCTACCGTAAGCACCAATCAGAGGTGTGTTGGGCAGGCGCTCGCGAAAGGCGAGCAAGTCGTGATCATCGTTACCGTAAAACAAAGGGCCGCGTCCAATGCAGGAGAACATCACGGCAAAATCCGGGTTGTTTTTGCTGTCGACCGCAACATTCAGTGTTTTGCTCATTTCCTGCTCGGCGGCAAGCGGCTGGCGGATTGCCCAGCACAGCATGTCGCCCGGCTCAAATGGTTCAGCCAGGGTCAGCGAGCCGTCGCCATTGGCTGCCAGTATGGCGATGCCGGGTTCCCCCGGATGGCGGATGGCGACGATGTGATGCAGTGGAAGTGTCTGACGTCGCTCGGCAGGTAGGCAACGGCGCAGACTTTCGACGGCGGGCATTCCGCCCACGCTGCGCACGTCGTAACTCTGACAGGCATCGATAACGAACGCATCGCTGAGCTGGCGCAGGCCGGTGGAGATGGCGAGGTGGCTACGGAGGCCTGGCAGTATCGTTTCCGCACTACCTTCAGCAAGTTGTCGACCATGGGCCCAGACGGCGGCCACATTGTCGAGTAGCCCAACCCGTTTGGGCAGGGCTTGCCAGTCGTAGGGCAGGGTGTTGTGGCCGGTAAACGACAGGCGGTGCCCGCTAGTTTTCTTGGCGCTGGGCATTTCCATAACCAGTGCCGCTGCACCAGCCTGATCGAGCAGCCAGCCGCTTTCCGTTATCACGCCATAGGCAGTGCTGCCAAAAATTTCCATACAGCCAGCGGCGCGCGCTGCGGCAAGCAGGGCGGGTTGCGGTTGGCGCTGAAAATCGCGCGTCAGGAACAGCAGTACAGCGCCCGCCTGGGTCAGATCGGCTTTGGCCAGCGCACTCTGCACGGCCTCGCTGGCGAGTTCGGGGAGCGGTTTGGGACCGGCAGCGAGTCCGCTGGCAACTTTCATGTGTTCTTTCCCTTGAAGCGACAGAGATCGGCGACGATACAGCGCTCACATTCCGGTTTGCGTGCCTTGCACACATAGCGTCCATGCAAAATGAGCCAGTGATGGGCGTCTTTTTTGAATTCTGCGGGGGTGACGCGCAAGAGTTTATTTTCGACTTCCGTCACGGTTTTGCCAGGGGCAATACCGGTACGGTTGCCAAGGCGAAAAATGTGGGTGTCGACCGCTATTGTCGGATGACCAAAGGCCGTATTGAGCACCACGTTGGCAGTCTTGCGACCGACGCCAGGCAAGGCCTCGAGAGCAGCCCTGTCGTCCGGTACTTTACCGTCATGTTGTTCGAGCAGGATGCGGCAGGTAGCAATGACATTTTTGGCCTTGGTCCGATACAGGCCTATGGTCTTGATGTATTCAGTAAGACCTTCCTCACCCAGTTCAAGAATTTTCCCCGGGCTTGGTGCCACAGGAAAAAGGCGGGCTGTGGCCTTGTTGACCCCAACATCGGTGGCCTGTGCTGAGAGAATAACGGCGATCAGCAACTGGAAGGGGCTGGAGTAGTTCAGCTCGGTCGTCGGGGCCGGGTTGTCTGCGGCAAGTCGGCTGTAGAACGCGGTAATCTGGGTTTTGTTCACGGCAAATGCGAATGAGTATTGTCAGACCGGAAATAATCGGCGATATTGTGTGGGACACTTGATTCTACCCGACGAAAGGCAATGCTCCGGTGCTGAAAAACTTGAGTGAAGGTTTAGGTCTTTCACAGATTATTGAGGGTAATCCGGTGGCCACTATTGTCATTGATGCCAATCATCATGTCACCCACTGGAATCGTGCTTGCGCCGTGATGACCGGTGTTCCAGCCCACGAGATGATAGGCAGGAACGAGCAGTGGCGGGCGTTCTACTCAACTTCACGACCGATTATGGCGGACCTGATCGTTAATGGTGCGCTTGAGGGCGATGTCGATCAGTTCTATCACGGCAAGTTTCGACCCTCTGCGCTTATTGCCGGCGCCTATGAAGCCGAAGATTTTTTTCCGAACTTTGGTAGCACTGGGTGCTGGCTGTTTTTTACGGCTGCGGCGATCCGCAACGAGGCCGGTGAAATCATTGGCGCCGTTGAAACCCTGCAGGATGTAACCCAGCGTCGGCGCGCTGAAGAAGCGTTGCGTGAGAGTGAGGAGCGCTACAAGCAACTGAGTGTGACGGATTCGCTGACTGGTCTCTTCAATTCACGCCATCTGCATGAGCGCCTGCAAGCTGAAGTCGAGCGTTCGCTGCGCTATTCACGCCCACTTTCGTTATTGGTTCTTGATTGCGACAATTTCAAGAAGATCAACGACAGTTACGGCCATCTCGAAGGTGACAAGGTTTTACAGGCGCTGGCCAAGACCATCCGTCTCTGCTTGCGTAGTTCGGACAGCGCGTATCGCTATGGTGGCGAAGAATTTATTGTGATCATGCCGGAAGTTGATATTAGTGCTGCACAAAGGCTGGCTGAGCGCTTGCGTCAGGGATTTGCCGATGAATGCGTAGAGGCCCAAAGTGGCCAAACCATAAGCTGTACGGTGAGCATAGGTGTTGCCGAGTATTGCCCTGGTGAGGGCGAGAGCCAGTTGATCAGGCGCGCCGACGATGCCAACTACGAAGCCAAGCGGCAGGGCAAGAACTGTGTGGTCGTTGCCAAGTAAGACCTGGTTTAGTGGCAGCCAGCAGTTGCTACCGGCGCCGGAGGTTTTTGCTGGGCGCGTTGAGCGGCCCGCGCATCCATCCAGTTCTTCCAGGCGATCATGCAACCCAGTAGTATGAAGGCCCCCGGCGGCAACAGCGCGAGCAGGAAGCCAGGATAATTTTCCGGGAGAAGTTGAATAGGCTGGAGGCTGGGGAAGACCATGTCAATGCCCCCCAGAATCGTGCCACTACCCAGCAATTCGCGCATGGCGCCGAGCAGTGCCAGCGTCCATAGCATGCCGATGCCCATGAAAATGCCATCAAAGGTCGATTGCAGTGGCGGGTTCTTGGCCGCAAAGGCTTCGACGCGGGCGAGCACGATACAGTTGGTGACGATCAGCGGGATGAAAATGCCGAGTACCAGATAAAGCTCGTGCAAATTGGCATTGAACAGCAGGTCGACGACCGTTACCAGCGCCGCCACAATGAGAATGAAAACCGGGATGCGGATTTCGTGAGGAATGAAATTGCGCATGCTGGCAACAGCGACCCCGGAGATTGCCATGACGATGATGGTGGCCAGGGAGAGCATGATGCCGTTGACCGCGTTGGTCGTCACGGCGAGCAATGGGCAGAGACCCAAGACCTGAACAATGGAGGTGTTTTGCTTCCACACACCATTCTTGGCAATGGTTCTGAATTCTTCACGGGTAATCATTTGCTGGCTCCCGGGTTGCTGCCTGTTTCGGCAAACAATTCGTTCTGGCGGCCTTCCGCCCATTTGGCTGCCTTGAATACGGCCTTGGTAACTGCGCGTGGGGTGACGGTTGCGCCAGCGTAATAGTCCACGAGCCCGCCATCTTTCTTGACCTTCCAGTCCTTGTCTGTCACCTGAGCGAGAGACATGCCGGAGAACTGGGTGATCCACGGGCGCACTTTATTCTTGTCCTTTTTGGGTTCGATATAGTCGCCCAGTCCTGGTGTTTCCCTGTGCTGCGTGACGCGTACACCGGCTACCTGGCCATTGGCGCGCAGGGCCAAAATCAGCTTGATCTTCCCCGCATAGCCATCCGGGGCGATAGTTTCAAAAACTAGCGCTACCGGTTGGCCGGTCTTGCGGGCGCGATAAAGTGTCGATGGCTCATCAAGCCCAAGTTCTTTGGTGGCCGGCAGGGTGATGGTGTCATCAAGCAAGGCGTTGTCGTACTCACCGTGGGGCAAGACATCGTTGACCAGTTTCATTTTTTCTTCGGCGGCCGAGGCCTCGATCGCCGGTTTGGTCCACAAGTAGGCACCGGAGAGCATGGCAGTGAAAATGATGACAAAAACAAAGAGTGTCAGCGCCGTGCGTATTGCCATGCCAGAAGCGGATATCGTCCTGGCGGTGCTCATGACTTGTCCTTCATTCCGAAAATGGGCGGTTGGGTCAGCAGATCAATGACTGGCGCGCACAAATTCATCAGCAATACGGCAAAGGCAACGCCATCCGGATAGCCGCCAAAAACGCGAATGATATAGGCCAGCAGTCCGGCGCCGGCACCAAAAATCAGCTTGCCGCGTGGCGTGGTGCAACCTGAAACCGGGTCAGTGGCGATAAAGAAGGCACCAATCATGGCGCCACCCGAGAAGATATGGAAAATCGGGTTGGCAAATTGCGTCGGGTTATACAGCCAGAGAGCGCCGGAAATCAGCAGCATGGCGCCGATGAATGAGATCGGGACGTGCCAGGTGATCAGCTTGCGTTGCAAAAGATAGAGGCCACCCAGCAAGTAGCCGGCAGCGACCCATTCCCAGCCGCGCCCGGCAAAGTTGCCAAAGATGTCCTGATTGGTGAGCAGTTGGGCTACATCAACGCTGCCCTCACCGAGCTTGAGCGCTGTCTTCAAGGAATCGAGTGGTGTCGCGCCGGAAAGTGCATCAACGCGCGGTGCCAGGCCAAGAATGATGTTGATCTGCTCGAGCAGCGGCATTTGCAGAGCGACGCTGGGCCATTGCGACATCAGTGCCGGGAAGGAGACGATGCATACGGCAAAGGCGACCATCGCCGGATTGAAAGGGTTCTGGCCGAGGCCACCGTAAAGGTGTTTGGCAACGACAATGGCGAAAATGGTGCCGGTAAAGATCATCCACCAGGGTGCCAGCGGCGGGAACGTCAGGGCGATCAGCCAAGCGGTGACGATGGCTGAGCCATCGGAGAGAAAGATGGCCAGTGGTCTGCGCTGTATCCGCAACATGGCGGCTTCGGCGAGCAGTGCGGCGAATGTTGCTATGGTCAGCTGAACCAGAATGGCCGGGCCGATCAGCCAGACGTAGGCGATAAGGCCTGGAATCAGGGCGATACAGACCTGAATCATGACCTGGCTGACGCTGGTGTCCTTGAGCAGGTAGGGGGATGTGGTGAAACTCACGCTTTATTCTCGTTGACCGGAGCAGATGCTGCGGACTGAATGACTTCGCGGCGCGCTTCGATTTCGGCGATATCGCGTTGCTGCTGGGCATTCAGGTTGTCAGTGTTCTTGACTTGGGCGGCTTCGCGTTGGGCTTTGGCGCGCTCCATTGCGGCCAGGATGGTGGCTTTTTTTGCGTCTTTTTGAGTGTCGACCGCAACAGTTGGAGTCGCCTCAACGGCAGCCGGTGCGTTCGCTGATTCTGTGGATGTTGCCTCGGCAGCGGCCGCCGCGGCAGCTTCTGCGGCTTTTTTCGCCGCCTGGGCGGCAGCGGCCTTGGCTAATTTTTCAGCTTTTTCAGCCTTCTCACGCTCGTCGCGCAATTGCTTGAACTCAAAACGCTCCTTTGCCCCATCAGCCGCGTTCTTTTCGCGTTCCCGGGCCCAGATTTCGCTCTTGGCAAAGCGGAAATACTGGACCAGCGGGATGCGTGACGGGCAAACAAAGGAGCAGCAGCCACATTCGATGCAATCGAAGATGTGGTACTCCTGTGTCTTGCCGAAATTTTTGGCGCGCGAGAACCAGTACATCTCGAATGGCTGCAGTTCGTGCGGGCAAGCCTGTGCGCATGAGCCGCAGCGGATGCAGGGCATTTCCGGCGGCGCGGGCGGGAAGATCCGTGGTGAATGGGCGATCAGGCAATTGGTTGCCTTGACCACCGGCACCTGGCTGTTCGGTACCAGGAAACCCATCATCGGGCCGCCCATGACGATGCCGTCAGTGTCCGGATGCGGGGTGGCGAGTTTGAGTAACTCGTCCATCGGCGTGCCGATCAGCACTTCGTAATTACGCGGCTCGTGAACATTGCCGCTGACCGTCACCAGACGCGAAACAACCGGCTCGCCGTGGGCGATGGCGCGCCAGGCGGTGTAGGCGGTGGCCACGTTGAAGCACTGCACGCCGAGATCAGTCGAGCGTTTGCTGGCCGGGACTTCTTTGCCGGTCAGAACGCGGATCAATTGTTTGGCCCCACCTGCCGGATACAGGGTTGGCACTGGGACAACATCAAAATTTTCATTGAGGGCGCTGACTGCAGCACGCATCGCGGCGGCGGCTTCTGGCTTGTTGTCCTCAATGCCGATCAGCACCTTTTTAGGCTGCAGCAGGTCACGGAAAATACCGATCCCGCGCACGACTTCCTCAGCGCGTTCGCGCATCAGCAGATCGTCGCAAGTGATGAAGGGCTCGCATTCGGCGCCGTTGATCACCATTTCTTCCATCGGCACAGTCTTTGATGCGGTCAACTTCCCGTGCGTCGGAAAAACTGCGCCGCCAAGACCCACAACGCCGGACTGCTGCAGATGCTCGCGCACCTGTTCCGGGGTCATGGCTTTGTAATCCAGTGTCGTGCGCTCTATCCATTGATCGCGGCCATCCGGTTCAATCACCACGCACAAGGCATCAAGGCCCGATGGGTGCGGCTGAACATGGAGGGCGACTTCGAGTACCGTGCCCGAGGTCGGCGCATGCACGGCAGCAGAAATCCAGCCATCAGCCTGGCCGATCAACTGGCCCTTGAGCACCTGATCACCGGCCTGAACCACCGGGCGTGGCATGCCGCCTATGCTCTGATGCAAGGGGACGATAAGGCGGCTGGGCAGCGGCGCCTGGGCAATCGGCAAACCCAGGGATTGCGTCTTGTTGGTCGGTGGTTTGACGCCACCCTTGAACTTGAACAGATTCATCAACATCAGGCAGCTTTCTGCATCGGGGCAGCCTTGATTTCGACAATCGGGAATTTCCATTTCCAGTTGTCGATGTTTTCAGTGATCGCTTCCATGCGGATACATTCGACCGGGCAGGGTGGCAGGCAGAGTTCGCAGCCGGTGCACAGCGGGGTGATGATGGTGTGCATCTGCTTGGCGGCACCGACAATGGCATCGACCGGGCAGGCCTGAATGCACAGCGTGCAGCCGATGCAGGTGTTTTCATCGATGATGGCGATTTGCTTGGGACGCTCTTCCTGCTCCAGCGGTTTGACTTCGCG
>CAXYZX010000023.1:0-23162 GCA_964293845.1 uncultured Dechloromonas sp. | reverse complement strand
TGTCACTGGAGATTTCAGGTTTTTGTGAACGTCGGCTAACTGGCGTTGAAGCCAACTCACCCAATCGGCCATGAGCCGCCGCTCAAGCTTTTTCTCCATAGCAGCCACTAATCAGAACGATTTTGCCGTCGGCATACCAAACTTTCCCCGGTCCATACTATCATCGCTTATTCGGATAGTCTGCCGGAGCCCACCCACGATGAATCAACCAGTTACTTTGAATTGACATGTTCTCCGATATCAATATGCGGACCGGTGGGTTCGTTGAATAACTCTTAGGATCACATGAAATCCTGGGCACTTGCCAGTTACTTTGTTGTGCCAGCATTGGTATACACAGCTAACGGCATTCAGAACCATGGTGGCCATTCCTCGACTGCAAGCGAACTGCTTCAATTTTTTATTCCGAATTATTTATTCTTCGCTGCCCCTCTTGCTGCTTGGGCGGTGTTATCAAAAGCATTAAAACTAAGCACTTCCGTATCGCACGCGGGGTATATGGGAGCGACATTGGCGCTTATCTCACTATTCACCCTATTTGAGTGCTGTGTTGACAATTCAAACGCAATGGGTTGGCTCTACTACTGGCCATTTGCGATAGTTTTGGCCGTATCGTGCGCAATTTATAAGCAGCACTCCACAAGACATCCCAAATAATTCCGTCGAGAGGGATGTCCAAAAAGCTACACTGGTTTTCCGCTCCTCATGTCACACGTTCCTGAGCGTCTGCTTTCCCAACCGGTACATGTCCGCAAAGGGCACGCAGCACTCATTGGCTGATGTTGGAAGCGGCCATTCGAGCCAACTTCAAAGCCTACGACTGTTGACCTGACCATTGCCGCCGTTGGTGGCACAGCACCCTACTGACCGCAGGGGCCGAGGAGTGTGAATTGACCCAATGGTAAATTGTGAGCACACCTGCGATTCGCCCGGGTGCGTCGTCAAGCATAGGACGACCGACTCAAGCCTGAACCAGAAATGAACCAGATAGAACGGAAGAGCCCTAATACTTCGACCATCCTGCTGCCATAATCCCTTGTCCCGCAATCGTTTCGAGCGATGTCAACTTGGCCGCCAACACCCAAGTCGTAGGATTTCATATACTGCTGAAAACTATCATTCAGGCTCCCCAATGCGTCGCGCCACTGCACTCCCCAAGCCCCCCGCCGGACAACCGCTGCCGGAAACCCATATCTGGCTGACCCTGCAGACACTTTTCCCCTACATCTGGCGCTATCGACTGCGCGTCGCTGCTGCACTGAGCTGCCTGATTGCCGCCAAAGTCGCCAATGTCAGCGTGCCCATCGTCTTCAAGGGCATCATCGACGGCCTCTCTGTCACCCAGCAGGCACTGGTCATGCCCGTCCTGCTACTCTTGCTCTACGGCGCACTGCGTTTCTCTACCGCCATGTTTACCGAATTGCGCGAGATGCTCTTTGCCCGGGTCACGCAGCAGGCGGTACGTCAGGTGGCGCTGGAAGTCTTCGGACATCTGCACGCCCTGAGTCTGCGCTTTCACCTCGAACGGCAGACCGGCGGCGTTTCGCGCGACGTTGAACGCGGCACCCGCTCGATCTCCAGCCTGATTTCCTACACGCTCTATTCCATCCTGCCGACGCTGGTCGAGATCGGTCTAGTGCTCGGCGTCCTCTTCGTTCGTTACGACATCGGCTTCGTCATCATCACCCTGATCTCGCTGCTCAGCTATATCGTATTCACGGTCAAGGTCAGCAACTGGCGCATCGATATCCGCCGCACCGTCAATGAAAGCGACTCGGCAGCCAACACGCGCGCCGTCGATAGCCTGCTCAACTACGAGACGGTCAAATACTTCAACAACGAGGCCTTCGAGACGCATCGTTACAACGAGCAACTGCTCAAGTGGGAAGACGCCGCGACGCGCAGCCAGACCACACTTTCAGCGCTCAATCTCGGCCAGCAGGCAATCATCGCCCTCGGCGTTACCGCCATGATGTGGCGCGCGACCAACGGCGTGGTAGAAGGCACGATGACGATTGGCGACTTGGTGCTGGTCAACGCCTTCCTGATCCAGCTTTACATCCCGCTTAATTTCCTCGGCGTCGTTTATCGCGAAATCCGCCAGGCGCTCACCGACATCGAGCGCATGTTCAAGTTGCTACAGGAAAACCGCGAGATCGCCGACTCGCCAAACGCCCGCGACCTGCCCGGCGGCCCGCTACAAATCAACTTTGACGCAGTCGACTTCGCCTACGACCCCGATCGCCAGATTCTGCAGCACATGGATTTTGTCATTCCACCTGGCCGCACAACAGCCGTGGTTGGTCACTCCGGTGCCGGCAAATCTACCTTGTCGCGCCTGCTCTATCGCTTCTACGATGTAACCGGCGGTGCGATTCGCATCAATGGTCACGACATCCGTAGTCTCAAGCAAAGCAGCCTGCGCGCGGCAATCGGCATCGTGCCGCAGGATACTGTGCTGTTCAATGACTCCATCTTCTACAACATCAACTACGGGCGCCCCGATGCCACTCGCGAGGAGGTTTACGCCGCCGCCCGCGCTGCCCAGTTGCACGATTTCATCGAGTCGCTGCCGCAAAAATATGAAACCAAGGTTGGCGAGCGCGGCCTCAAGCTCTCCGGAGGCGAAAAACAACGTGTCGCCATTGCCCGTGCACTACTCAAAAATCCGCCTATCCTGATTTTTGACGAAGCCACTTCAGCACTCGATTCAGGTACCGAACGCGCCATCCAAAGCCAGCTGGAGCAGGTAGCCATTGGTCGTACCGCATTAATCATCGCCCACCGCCTGTCGACCGTAATGAATGCTGACGAAATCATTGTCATGCAAACCGGTGAAATCATCGAGCGCGGCACACACGCTCAGCTTCTCGCTGCCAACGGTGCCTACACCCGCATGTGGAATCTGCAGCAACAGGAGGAAGCGGCAGTCTAAGCATGACTTTCAGCCTATACTGACGCGAATCAATCCATGGGTACGCCACGGTGAGCCAAACCCAAACCAAACCTGAAAAACGGCAAATACGCTGGGCAAATTGGCTGTTGCCGGTTCTGGTTTTTTGCGTACTGACGATAGCCACCTTCATCGTCGCACGCTGGCAAAAGAATCTGCAAGACACCGAGCGCGAAGTCTCAGCAAATTTCGAGAGCGCCGCCAGCACCGCCGATATCCATGAACGGCTCAAGCTCCATGCCCAGTTTCTCCGCTATTTGCAGGCATTCGCAGCCGCCAACCCAGACCCGGTCAACAATCTCGCTTCCTGGCGCCGCTTTGCCAAAAGCCTCGACATCACCCGCAACCTGCCCGGTCTTTTTGTCTTTGCCTACGCGCCGGTCATTCAAGACCGCGAAGTACAAAACTTTATCGAGGCCACACGAAAGCAGGCGGACAGAAATGATTTTCATATATTTCCGGACTCAACAGGCGACGTCCTCGCCCCTGTAAGCTTTATTTCGCCCGAGGGCCACTTACAACAAAAGGCCATCGGCTTCAACCTGCTTTCAGAAAACACCCGTCGTGAGGCTATTGACGTCGCCCTGGCCAAACAGGACATCGCGCTGTCCGGCCCCATCGTCCTGCTTTTCGACAAGGAAACCCCACGTCCTGGATTTTTGTTGGTGGCTACCACCTTCCATCCCGGAATGCCGATCAACAACATTGAAGAGCGGCGACTTGCGCTGGCCGGCATAGTCGTCACCGCTTACCGTACTGACGAGTTTGTTGAATCAATCCGACGGGGCACGAGCAGTCGTTTCACCGTTCAGATATTCGATGATGGTGGTGCAAACCGGACCACTGAACGCCTACCACAACTTATATTTGACAGTGACCCCGAGTTCCACAAAGCAGCAAAAACCCCCGTCGTACATCACGAAATCGACTTTGGCGGACGCAACTGGATACTCAACTTTCGTGAGTATCCGCACAGCGGGATCGCTGAAACTCTGGATATCCCAACCTTGATTATGGCTGCCGGCCTGATTGGCAACTCGCTTCTCTCCCTCCTGATTTTCTATCTGACCACGCACCGTGAACGCGCAGAACGCTACGCCCGCAAATTAACTCGAGAACTTGCGCAGTCGGAAGAGCGTTTTCGCTTGGCCGCCAGCGGGACCAACGATGGTTTGTGGGATCTGAATCTGGAGACCGGAGAGGACTACGTTTCGCCACGCCTTGGTGACATTTTCAACTTCACACCAGAGGAGGCCCCGCAAACCTCAGCCCCCTATCTGGCCCGCATTCACCCGGAAGACGAGGAAAAGCGGCGTCAGGCCCTGAAAGATCATTTCAAGGACAACACCCCCTACGATCTCGAAGTACGGGTCCGCAAGAAAAATGACGAATGGGGCTGGGTCCGCATCCGCGGGGAAGCTGTGCGCACAGCGGACAACAAGGTGGTCCGCATGGCCGGGTCGATTTCGGAGACCACCGAAAAACATGGAACGGCTGCAGCCATACGTGCCGCTGACCATCTCAAGCAATCCGTACTTGACGCAGCAACGGAGGTTTCAATTATCGCTGCCGACCCAAACGGCACCATCACGGTCTTTAACCGTGGTGCAGAGAAAATGCTGGGCTATTTCGCGCATGAGATGATCGGCTTGCAGACCCCCAGCCTTCTCCACCTCAAGTCAGAAGTCATCGCCCGTGCTGCCGAGCTTACTCAACTGACCGGGCGCACTATCAGCGGCTTCGAAACATTCACTTGCATTCCGCAGAGCACTACTTCGGAACAACGTGAATGGACCTATATTTGCAAAGGCGGCGAACATATTACGGTGAACCTTGTGGTTACCGCGCAACGAGATATGGCTGGAAAAATTATTGGTTACCTCGGTGTTGCAGTCGACATCACACGCCAGAAGGCGGCCGAAGCTGAACTTTTGCAACATCGCGATCACCTGCAGGAACTTGTCGCCGAACGTACAATCCGACTGGACTTGGCATTGCGTCAGGCACGAGCAGCCAATCAGGCAAAATCCGAGTTTCTTGCCAACATGTCACATGAGTTACGTACTCCCATGCACGCCATTCTCAGTTTTTCCGAACTAGGTGAAAGGCGTACGGTTGGTGAAGAGCAAGAAAAGCTGAATCAGTACTTCAGGCGCATTGCCCAAAGTGCCGAGCGCCTACTGCACCTGATCGATGATCTGCTCGATCTGTCCAAACTGGAGGCTGGTCGTGTGGACTTGCGCCATACTCCAACTGACCTGCGAGTTCTGATCAGCGATGTCAGCGCCCATCTCGACTCCCTGATCCTTAAACGCGAACTGAGCGTACGGATGACCAGCAAACTTGACGAGACAATCGCCTCGGTAGACAGCAAACGGATAGAACAGGTATTCCACAACCTGCTATCCAATGCGATCAAGTTCTCACCAGACCGGGGTCAGATAGAAATATCACTCTCAGCCGCCGAAATAGCACACGGTAGACGCGTCGAAGACCACGGTTTTTCCCCGGCCATCGCAGTCAGTTTTGCGGACAGCGGCGTAGGCATCCCGGAAAGCGAACTCGAAACCATTTTTGAAAAGTTCATACAAAGTAGCGCAACCAAGACCGGAGCCGGCGGCACCGGCCTCGGACTCGCCATTTGCCGGGAAATTGTTGCTCAGCACCGTGGTACGATAGTTGCCACGAACAATATTGGCAGTGGTGCCTGCTTTACCGTAACCCTGCCAATTAACTCCGGCCAGGAAACCACATGATAAAGGCACACGTTCTTGTAGTTGATGACGAGGAGTTGAACCTCGAAATACTGCTCGAATACTTCGATGGCGAACCCGGGTTCACACTGGAAACTGCCGCCGATGGCGAAGTCGCCTGGAAAATGCTGCAGGATGAAAGCAAAACCTTCGACCTCATCCTGCTCGACCGCATGATGCCACGCCTTGATGGCATCGGCCTGATGCACCGAATCAAGGCGGTGCCCCGCCTCGCTGTCATCCCGGTAGTATTGCAAACAGCCGCCGGTTCGGCGGAGCAGATTCGCGAAGGCATGGAAGCCGGTGCCTACTACTATCTGACCAAACCCTACCGGCGCGATGCCCTGCTCGCCATCGCTCACGCCGCACTCACCGACGCCAGTGCGCAAAACAGTCTGCGGCATCAGTTACGCGAGCACATCAGTGCCCTGCAGTTTCTCGATCACGGTGAGTTTTCGGTGCGAACCCTGGAAGAGGCAACAAGGCTGGCCGCCTTTATCGCTCAGGCCTGTCCAAACCCCGACGCCTCCGTCCTCGGCATTTCCGAACTACTGGTCAACGGAATTGAACATGGCAATCTCGGTCTGACCTATGCCGAAAAGGCACAACTCAAACTGGATGACGGCTGGCAGGACGAAATCGCCCGGCGTAGCACGCTCCCTGAATATTCCGGGAAGCGGGTCCGCCTCAGTTTTCAGCGTACAGCACCGAATATCACCCTGCGTATTATCGACGAAGGCAACGGCTTTCCTTGGCAGGATTTTCTCGACTTCAATCCGGAACGCGCCTGTGACCCGAATGGGAGAGGCATTGCCCTCGCCCGCATGATGAGTTTCAGCAGCATTCATTACGAAGGTTGCGGCAATATAGCCGTCGCCACCCTAAATACCAATAATAATTCTGATGCGGCGTAAAGCATGAACCAGCTTACCAAATCAATGAAAGTGCTGGCGGTTGATGACAACCGGACCAATCTGCACATCCTTCAGGTTTTCCTGAAAAAACTCGGACACCAAGTAATTACCGCCGAGAATGGTGAAGAAGCGGTACGAAAATTTGCCAGCGAAAGGCCAGACATCGTTCTGCTCGACATCATGATGCCGGTCATGGATGGGTTTGAGGCGGCCCGTCAGATCAAGGCCATGACCGCGGAACGCTGGACGCCGGTGATTTTCCTCTCCGCCCTCAATCGCGATGAAAACCTGGTCGAAGGTCTCGAGGCAGGGGCAGATGACTACCTGACCAAACCCATCAATTTTGTCGTACTCGAAGCAAAACTCCGCTCAATGCAGCGTTCGCTTGCCTTGCAGCAGGAATCTATCGATGCGCTGAATCGGCTCAAGACAATTTCAGACAATATTCTGGAAGCGATTATTACGATTGATGAACTGGGTCGAATTGCTTCGGTCAACTCGGTTGCTGAGCGACTTTTTTGCTGGCGGGAAGATGAGCTAATCGGCCAGAACATCAATATATTGATGCCGGAGCCTTATCACAGCGAGCATGACAGCTACCTGGCAAGCTACATGGGCGGGGGTGAAGAAAAAATCATTGGACGCGAACGCGAGGTAACGGCAAAACGCAAAGATGGCAGCATCTTTCCTATTGCGCTGGGTGTCTCCGAGGTGCAGCTGGAAAATCAGCGCATGTTCATCGGTGTAGTGCGCGACATTTCTGAACGAAAACTGGCCGAGAAAGCTCTGAAGGAAAGTGCTCAGAAACTTCAAACCTACTATGATCAGACGCAGAGTGAACAACAACTCGCCATGCGACTGATGGAGCTTCAATTACATCGCCCAGGCCTCAAAGACGACGCGCTCCGTTACAAAGTGATCGCTGCCGAGAGCTTCAGTGGTGACATCGTCGCCGCCAGCCGCTCTCCTGAAGGAAATTTCTACGCCCTGCTCGCCGATGCAACTGGGCATGGCCTTACCGCAGCGATCAGCGTTATGCCAGTGCTGGCTATTTTTTACCGAATGACGGCCACAAACCGTTCGGTTCGCGAGATCATCAACGAACTGAATCAGCAACTCAAGGACTCGATGCCAGTCGGCCGATTCGTTGCCGCAACCCTCCTGCGTCTTGATACCGAAATGCGTGATGGTGAAATCTGGGTCGGCGGAACGCCTGAAGCGCTGTTATGCGACCGCTGGGGACGCGAAGAAAAGGTTTTTGATTCAGCCAATCTGCCCCTCGGCATAGTTGGCAATGCAGACCTTGACTGCCAGCCGGTAAAATTCACTTGGTTGACGGAAAGCCAGATCATTCTTTGCTCCGATGGTCTGCTTGAAGCCGAAAACCCACAAGGTCAGCAATTCGCCCAAATCGGCTTGCGCCATGCAATCGCCAACACTTCACCGCAAAACCGATTTACCCAGATCGAAACCGCGCTGCACAAACATCTTGATGGTGCGCTTGCAGCCGACGATATTTCGTTGATGATTATTGATTGCCCGTAACCCCAGGGAGACTGACCATGCGTTTTCTTAAACTTGCTTCTGCTGTTGCCCTCGCTAGCATTTTGAGCAGCACCCCAACCGTTGCTCAGGAATCGGCAACCCTCAAAAAAATCAAGGACACCGCCAGTATCACTCTTGGCCACCGTGAATCTTCGATACCATTTTCCTATTACGATGATAAACAGCAGGTCATTGGCTATTCACACGAGCTAATGCTTAAGGTTGTCGAAGATATCAAAATCAACCTTAAACTGGCAAAGCTCGACGTCAAATTGATGCCTGTGACCTCTGCAAACCGCATTACCCTGATTCAGAACGGTACTGTCGACATCGAATGCGGCTCAACCACCAACAATCAAGATCGTCAGAAACAAGTCTCCTTTTCATCGACCATATTCGTTATTGGTACCCGATTGATGACCCGGATGAATTCAGGAATTAAGGACTTTGCCGACCTTTCGGGGAAAAATGTGGTAACCACAGCGGGTACGACATCCGAACGTCTGCTGCGCAAGATGAACGAAGAGAAGCAGATGAAGATGAGTATTATCTCTGCCAAAGACCATGGTGAGAGTTTCCTTACGCTGGAAACAGGTCGTGCTAGTGCTTTCATGATGGATGATGCACTACTATTCGGTGAGATGGCCAAGGCGAAAAAACCTGGCGACTGGATAATAACTGGTACAGCTCAGTCCAAGGAAGCGTACGGCTGCATGCTGCGCAAGGATGACCCGGACTTTAAGAAAATGGTTGATGCCTCACTCAACAAAGCTATGAGTTCTGGTTTGGCTGAAAGAATCTATCAGAAATGGTTTATGAATCCAATTCCACCTAAGGGTCTGAACCTCAACATGCCCATTTCCGACGAGATGAAAGCTGCTTACAAAGCACCGAATGATAAAGCCTTCGAATAAGCAAAAAATTTGCTGCCTTGATTCAAGCAAAGGAGCGCATCACCACTAGCGAAAACACTGGATCAACCGAATAAAAAAAGGCCGGGAGAACCCGGCCTTTTGATTTTGCTATTACTTACGCAGCTTCATCAGCTACTTCAACCGGTTCCGTCGCTTCCGGACGGTCAACCAGTTCGACAAAGGCCATAGGCGCATTATCGCCAACACGGAAACCACACTTCAAAATACGAAGGTAGCCGCCCGGACGGGCTGAGTAACGCGGGCCAATTTCGGCGAACAACTTGACGACGATGTCGCGATCGCGCAAACGATCAAAAGCTAAACGCTTGTTAGCCAGCGTCGGGGTCTTGCCGAGGGTAATCATCGGCTCAACCACACGACGAAGTTCTTTTGCTTTCGGCAACGTGGTCTTGATGGCCTCGTGCTTGAGCAGTGAAACGGTCATGTTGCGCAGCATTGCTAAGCGATGGCTGGTGGTACGGTTCAGTTTGCGAAGTCCATTGCGGTGACGCATGGTTAATCCTTTCTATATTCTGCAGGCGTCCCTTGACTGCCCGAGCCGAAAAAAGTCGTTAGACCTTTTCCAGACCGGCGGGCGGCCAATTTTCGAGTTTCATGCCGAGCGTAAGACCGCGTGCAGCCAGTACTTCCTTGATCTCGTTCAGCGACTTGCGACCCAAATTCGGCGTCTTGAGAAGTTCATTCTCGGAACGTTGAATCAAATCGCCAATGTAGTAAATGTTCTCAGCCTTGAGGCAGTTCGCAGAACGAACTGTCAGTTCGAGGTCATCAACCGGGCGCAATAACACAGGATCAACCTGCGCCGGCTTGGATGCTTCGATGGCCGGCGCAGTGCCTTCCAGATCAGCAAACACCGAAAGCTGCTCCATAAGCACGCGGGCAGCGTAACGAATGGCTTCTTCCGGCTCGACAACGCCATTGGTTTCGATATCGACAATCAACTTGTCCAGATCGGTGCGCTGCTCAACACGAGCACTTTCAACGGAGTAAGCGACACGACGAATCGGGCTGAACGAAGCGTCCAGAACGAGTTTGCCGATGGTTTTGGAATCGCCGAGATTGCGCATGTTGCCAGGAACATAGCCACGCCCTTTCTCGACCTTGATTTCCATAGCCAGCTTGCCACCAGGAGACAGGTGAGCGATCACGTGTTCCGGGTTGATGATCTCGACGTCGTGCGGCAACTCGATATCGCCCGCACGAACTGGTCCTTCACCTTCTTTGGAAAGATTAAGGTTAACCACATCGCGATTGTGCAGCTTGAAAACAATACCCTTGAGGTTCAACAGGATGTCGACGACATCTTCCTGAACACCATCAACGGTGGAGTACTCATGGAGCACACCGTCAATACCGACTTCGGTCGGCGCGTAACCCGGCATCGAAGACAGCAAAATGCGACGCAATGCATTGCCCAGGGTGTGTCCGAAACCGCGTTCAAACGGCTCCATGACAACCTTGGCCTGCACAGGCGAAACACTCTGCACTTCGATAATGCGGGGCTTGAGAAGTCCACTGCTTTGCATGGGCTTAATTCCTCTGCTCAGTGATTACTTCGAGTAAAGTTCGATGACAAGACCTTCGTTCAGGGTGGCCGGCAGCTCAGAACGCTGCGGCATGGCCTTGAATGTTCCCTTGCCTTCTTTGATATCAACCGCAATCCACTCCGGGAAACCACGTGCTTCAGCAGCAGCAAGTGCAGCTTTGCAACGCAGCGACGCGCGGGAGCGATCAGTCAGTTGAACCACATCACCAGCCTTCACAATGTAAGAAGGAATGTTGACGCGCTTGCCGTTGACCAGAACGCCGTTATGGCGAACTACCTGACGGGACTCGGCACGGGAAGCGCCAAAGCCCATACGGTAGGCAACTGAATCCAAACGTGACTCAAGCAACTGAAGCAGATTCTCACCGGTCTGACCCTTGCGGCGATCAGCTTCGAAGAACGTCTTGCGGAATTGGCCTTCCAGAACGCCATAGGTGCGGCGAATTTTCTGTTTGGCACGAAGGTGGACGCCGTAGTCAGACAGACGGGCACCGGATTTTTGACCATGCTGGCCAGGAGCATACGAGCGACGCTCAATAGCACATTTGTCGGTAAAGCATTTCTCACCTTTGAGGAAGAGTTTTTCACCCTCACGGCGACACTGACGGCATTTCGGATCGAGATTACGAGCCACTTGTCTTTCTCCTTAAATGCGGCGCTTTTTAGGCGGACGGCAACCGTTATGCGGCACCGGCGTCACGTCGGAAATAGAAGTGATCTTCATGCCCAGCGCGTTAAGCGCACGGACGGAAGATTCACGACCAGGACCCGGTCCCTTGATGCGGACTTCAACGTTCTTGACGCCGCATTCCTGAGCCGCCTTGCCAGCGGCTTCAGCAGCCACCTGAGCAGCAAATGGGGTGGACTTGCGCGAACCGCGGAAGCCTGCACCACCAGACGTTGCCCAAGACAATGCATTGCCCTGACGATCGGTGATTGTAATGATGGTGTTATTGAACGAAGCGTGAATGTGGGCAATGCCCTCAGCAACGTTCTTTTTAACCTTTTTGCGAACTTTAGTAGCAGTCTTTGCCATGTTCTGTCCCTATTACTTCTTGCCAGCGATGGCCTTGCGCGGGCCCTTGCGGGTACGAGCATTGGTACGGGTACGCTGACCACGACTGGGCAAGCCCTTGCGGTGGCGCATACCACGATAACAGCCAAGGTCCATCAGACGCTTGATGTTCATCGTGACTTCACGGCGTAGATCACCTTCAACAGTGAACTTGCCAACTTCGTCACGCAAACGATCCATATCCGCGTCGGACAGGTCTTTCATTTTGTTGGTACGAACGACGCCGGCCGCATCACAGATTTTCTGTGCGCGGGTACGGCCGATGCCAAAAATCGCGGTAAGAGCGATTTCAGCATGCTGATGGTTCGGAATGTTTACCCCTGCGATACGGGCCATTGAATCACTCCACTATTTCAAAATTAACAAATGCCGGACTCGCCACGATTAACCTTGGCGCTGCTTGTGACGCGGGTCCTTGCAAATGACGCGCACGACACCCTTGCGACGGATGACTTTGCAGTTACGGCAAATGCGCTTCACTGAAGGTTGCACTTTCATGTTTCACTCCTCGTCTGCGAGGGCTTGGAAGCAGCCGTGTTTCCTTGCCCTGCGGTTTGTTGCGTAGAGAACTTTTACTCGACCCGAATACTGCCTCGTGCCGCGTTTAACCAATTTTTGCCAAATTTTCTCTGGCAAACCAATATTACTTAACCATCGGCGAACCCTTGAAGTTTGCTTTCTTCAAGAGACTCTCATACTGATGGGACATCACGTAAGCCTGAACTTGGGACATGAAGTCCATAGTTACGACAACGATAATCAAAAGCGAGGTACCACCAAAATAGAACGGCACATTCCACTTGAGAATTAGAAACTCAGGCAGCAGGCACACAATAGTTATGTAAGCCGCGCCAATTAGTGTCAGACGCATCAATATCTTGTCGATATAGCGTGCAGTCTGCTCACCAGGACGAATTCCCGGAACAAATGCACCACTCTTCTTCAGGTTATCTGCAGTTTCCTTTGAGTTGAAAACCAATGCTGTATAGAAGAAGCAGAAAAACACGATAGCTGCGGCATACAACATCACATAAATTGGTTGCCCTGGCGACAGGCCGCCAGCAATATCCTTGAGCCAGCGCATCGACTCGCCCGTTCCAAACCAGCCCGCTAGCGTGGCCGGGAAGAGAATGATAGAGGATGCAAAAATCGGCGGAATAACACCTGACATGTTCAACTTAAGCGGTAGATGAGAACTCTGACCACCGTAAATCTTGTTACCAACCTGACGCTTGGCGTAATTAACCAGAATTTTTCGTTGACCGCGCTCAACAAACACCACAAAGGCAGTAACGAGAACAACGAGAACACAAATCAATAGCGCTGCGAGTGGATGCATCGCACCGGTACGAACTAGCTCAAGCAGGCCACCAATCGCGCTCGGCAAGCCTGCGGCGATACCCGCGAAGATGATGATTGAAATACCATTGCCTAACCCACGTTCCGTAACCTGCTCACCTAACCACATCAAAAACATCGTTCCCGTTACCAACGTTGACACCGTGGTTAGGCGGAACATAAAACCCGGATCATTCACCAATCCTGCCTGAGCCTCAAGAGCAATAGCAATGCCAATTGCTTGGAACAGCGCCAGTCCGACAGTACCGTAACGAGTATATTGTGTAATCTTACGACGGCCAGCTTCGCCCTCTTTCTTCAAGGCCTCAAGCTGAGGACTAGCTACGCTCATCAACTGCATGATGATCGATGCCGAAATATAGGGCATGATCCCCAAGGCAAAGATTGTAAAACGCGACAGAGCCCCCCCCGAGAACATGTTAAACATTCCCAAGATGCCACCCTGCTGCGAGTTAAATAATTCAGCCAGAGCATTGGGGTCAATCCCGGGAACCGGAATGTGCGCGCCGATACGGTACACCACCAGTGCCCCTAGCAGGAACCACAACCGGCGCTTCAGATCGCCGAACTTGCCGCCCTTGCCAATGGTATTAGGATTTGCTGCCAACGTTCTGACCTTTCTTAATTACTTATTCAGCGACCGAGCCACCAGCGGCTTCGATTGCAGCCTTGGCACCCTTGGTTGCACCAACGCCTTTAAGCGTAACTTTGCGACTAATTGCACCAGCAAGAATAACCTTGGCAGACAATGCATCACCAGGAACGATCCCTGCAGCCTGAAGAGCCAACAGGTCAATTTCATCCAGCGGCATACGATCTAGATCCGTTAGACGGATCTCGTAGTTGCGAGCACGTGTCAGCGAATTGAAACCACGCTTTGGCAGACGACGCTGCAAAGGCATTTGACCGCCCTCGAAACCAACTTTATGGAAGCCACCAGAACGGGACTTTTGACCCTTGTGGCCGCGGCCACAAGTCTTGCCAAGTCCCGAACCGATACCACGACCAACGCGGCGACGATTCTTCTTGGAGCCTTCACCAGGCTTGATGGTATTCAATTGCATTGCTTACCCCTCAACCTTAAGCAGGTACTGAATCTTGTTGATCATGCCGCGAACTGCCGGAGTATCTTCGAGTTCAGAAGAACTATTGAGTTTACGCAAGCCCAAACCACGTACTGTTGCACGATGATCCTGCTTGGTGCCGATGACGCTTTTGACAAGCGTTACTTTGACTTTTTTATCAGCCATGACTTACCCCAAAATCCGTTCAACCGGGAGGCCGCGCTTAGCAGCGATCTCAGCCGGCGTATTTACCTTCAACAGTCCGTCGATCGTTGCACGGACAATGTTGTAGGGGTTCGTAGAACCATGAGCCTTAGCCACAACGTTGGTCACACCAACCACTTCGAAGACAGCACGCATGGCGCCGCCAGCGATAATGCCCGTACCTTCGGGAGCAGGCTGGATCATGACGGTAGTTGCACCGTGAGAACCCATCACCGTGTGATGAACCGTTCCGTTCTTCAAGCTAACTCGGGCGATCTTGCGACGCGCCTCTTCCATAGCCTTTTGAACCGCAACCGGAACTTCGCGGGACTTGCCTTTGCCCATGCCGATGCCACCATCACCGTCACCAACAACGGCCAGCGCAGCGAAGCCGAGAATACGACCACCCTTTACGACCTTGGTAACACGGTTAACCGCAACCATCTTTTCGCGCATACCATCGTCGCGCTCTTCAGCCTGTTGCGGCTTCTTGTTTCTTTCAGGTTTAGCCATTTTCTAACCTTATCCTTTTGCGACGATCAGAACTTCAGACCGGCTTCACGCGCGGCTTCAGCCAACGCCTGAACACGACCGTGGTACTGAAGGCCAGAACGATCAAACGCAACCTGTTCGATTCCGGCGGCTTTCGCACGCTCGGCGATCAGTTTGCCGACAGTCGTCGCTGCAGCCTTGTTACCGCCGTTCGGTACATCTTTACGGATGCCCGTCTCCAGCGTGGAAGCCGAAGCCAGAACCTTGCCGCCACAGGGCGAAATGATCTGGGCGTAAATGTGGCAGTTAGTGCGATTAACGCACAGGCGCACAGCTTTGAGCTCGGCGATTTTGGCCCGGGTTTTGCGGGCGCGGCGCAGACGCGCTTCATTTCTGTTAAACATATGCCACCCTTACTTCTTCTTGGTTTCCTTGATAACCACCACTTCGTCCGAGTACCGAACACCCTTGCCTTTATAGGGCTCTGGTTTGCGATAAGCACGAACTTCTGCGGCAACCTGGCCGACCTGCTGCTTGTCCGAACCCTTGATCAGGATTTCGGTTTGGGTCGGGCACTCAACTTTCACACCAACTGGCATTTTGTGCGCCACAGGGTGCGAGAAGCCGAGGGACAGATTCAGGATTTCACCCTGAGCCTGAGCGCGGTAACCCACGCCAACCAACTGCAGCTTCTTTTCAAAACCTTTGGATACGCCAGTAACCATGTTATTCAGGTTTGCTCGCATGGTGCCCCACATGGCCCCACCATTAACGGCACCTTCATTCTTGGAAACTGAAACACTTTGACCATCGACGACGACAGTTACAGCCGGATGAGCCGCAGTCTTGAGCAATCCCAAAGGGCCCTTGACTGTAATCTGCTCACCAACCGTCACTTCAACACCCGCCGGCAGGACGATAGGATTCTTACCAATACGTGACATGATTCCTCCGTTATGCGACGATGCAGAGCACTTCGCCGCCAACTTTGCTGGCGCGAGCTTTGCGGTCAGTCATGACGCCCCTGGGGGTCGACACAATGGCGACACCCAAACCGTTCATGACACGAGGAATATCGTCACAACCCTTGTAAATACGCAGACCAGGCTTCGAAACGCGTTCAATGCGCTCGATAACCGGACGACCGGCGTAATACTTGAGTTCGATTTCTAGCGTCGGCTTACCATCAGCCGGCAGAACTGCGAAATCACCAACATAACCCTCATCCTTCAGCACAGCGGCAATTGCCACCTTAACCTTGGACGACGGCATAGACACAGACGCCTTTTCGGCGAGCTGGGCGTTGCGGATGCGAGTCAGCATATCCGCGATCGGATCGCTCATTGACATATCGTATCCTCCTGTTTACCAGCTGGCCTTGACAACACCCGGAATCTCGCCACTAAAGGCAAGCTCACGGATCTTGTGACGACACAGACCGAATTTACGAAAAACACCACGCGGACGACCAGTCAATGCGCAACGATTGCGCAAACGCGAGGGACTGGAATTACGCGGCAAAGCCTGGATCTTAAGACGAGCCTCGAAACGCTCCTCGTCAGAAAGGCCAGCGTTGTTGATGATCGCATCCAGGGCAGCGCGCTTTTTGGCGTACTGAGCCACCGTCTTGCGACGCTTCTCTTCGCGGTTGATCAGAGCAAGTTTAGCCATGACTGCCTCAATTCTTGAACGGGAACTTGAACGCAGCAAAAAGAGCCTTCGCTTCCGCGTCGGTCTTTGCTGTGGTCGTGATGCTGATATTCATACCGCGGAGAGCATCGATTTTGTCGTACTCGATTTCCGGGAAGATGATCTGCTCTTTGACACCCATGTTGTAATTACCCTGGCCATCAAAACCTTTGGCAGAGATACCACGGAAGTCGCGAACTCGCGGCAGAGCGATAGTAACCAAACGATCGAGGAACTCAAACATACGCGGTCCGCGCAGAGTGACCATACAACCAATCGGATAGCCATCACGAATCTTAAAGCCAGCGATAGACTTACGAGCCTTGGTCGTTACCGGCTTCTGGCCAGCAATCTTCTGCATGTCACCAACTGCATGCTCAAGAACCTTCTTGTCCGCCACCGCTTCACCAACACCCATATTGAGAGTGATTTTGGTGATACGCGGAACTTCCATCACTGACTTGTAAGCGAATTGCTTCACCAAATCGCCAACGACTGTGTCTTTATAATATTGTTGCAAACGCGCCATGATTTTCCCTTATGCGTTTACCAGCTCGCCGTTCGACTTGAACACGCGAACCTTGCGGCCATCATCCAAAGCCTTGAAGCCAACACGATCAGCTTTTTTGGTAGCAGGATTAAACAGCGCAACATTGGAGATCTGGATAGGCATGTCTTTATCAACAATACCGCCAGCAACACCCTTAACTGGGTTTGGCTTGACATGCTTTTTGGCGCGATTAACACCCTCAACGAGGACATGATCAACGTCAACACGGCTTAGCACAGTTCCGCGCTTGCCTTTGTCTTTACCAGTAATAATGACGACCTCGTCGCCTTTACGAATCTTTTCCATGGCTCGCCCTTTAAAGAACTTCCGGCGCCAGAGACACGATCTTCATAAAGCGCTCGGTACGCAATTCACGCGTAACAGGCCCAAAGATGCGGGTACCAAGAGGCTCCAGCTTGTTGTTTAGAAGCACTGCGGCATTACCATCAAAGCGCACCAGCGAGCCATCAGGACGACGAACACCTTTAGCAGTACGAACCACCACGGCGTTATAGACATCACCCTTTTTGACACGGCCACGCGGCGCAGCATCCTTGATGCTAACCTTGATCACATCACCAATACCAGCATACCGGCGACGCGAACCGCCCAGCACTTTGATACACATAACTGAACGAGCGCCGGTATTATCGGCGACATCCAGTGTCGTCTGCATCTGAATCATTTAAATTAACTCCAACTTAATCCGCTTTAGGCGGTCAGTCTTGGAACCCGTACGGGTCGAATATTTTTACCGATGTCCGAACGGACTTCCGCAAAAAAGAAGCCGGATTATACCGGCTTCTTTGACTACTGCGCAAGCGAATTCAAAAACTTTCGTTATACAACGATTGCCTTTTGCAAAACGCTCGTCACAGCCCATGTCTTGGTACGTGACACCGGACGAGTTTCAATGATCTCAACGAGATCACCAGCCTTGGCGGCATTACCTTCGTTATGGGCGTGATACTTCTTGGAACGGACCATAATCTTGCCATACATAGGGTGCTTGACCTTACGCTCAACGAGGACGGTAACCGTTTTTTCCATCTTGTCGCTAACAACACGACCAATCAGGGTACGTTTGATGCTGGAGGTTTCGCTCATTGCTGCACCGCCTTCTCACGGATAAGAGTACGGACACGAGCGATGTCGCGACGCACCTTGGACATTTGGCTGGTATTAGACAGTTGCTGGGTAGCAAGCTGCATACGCAGGCCGAACTGGGCCCGCAACAGGTCCAGCAATTCCTTATCGAGCTCGTCCGCGCTCTTGGTTCTCAGTTCACTAGCTTTCATGATTACCCCAGATGACGAGTCACGAATGTCGTGGAAATCGGAAGCTTGGCAGCAGCAAGGGCAAACGCCTCACGAGCCACAACTTCATCCACGCCATCCATTTCGTACAGTACTTTGCCCGGCTGGATTTCGGCAACCCAGTACTCCGGATTACCTTTACCGTTACCCATTCGAACTTCAGCAGGCTTCTTAGAAACCGGCTTGTCCGGAAAGATACGAATCCAGATACGACCACCACGTTTGATATGACGGGTCATGGCACGACGCGCAGCTTCAATCTGACGCGCAGTCAGACGCCCACGGCCGGTAGCCTTGAGGCCCCATTCACCGAAAGACACCTTGGTACCACGAGTAGCCAGACCTTCGTTACGCCCCTTGTGTTCCTTCCGGAACTTGCGACGATTAGGTTGCATCATGTTAGGCACCTGCCTTTCTTACGCGCGCGCCCGGGGCCTTACCATCAGCAGGACCATCGGCTTTTTTAACGGTACGCGTACGGGGCTTGTCACCCTCCGGCTTACCCGGAGCACGACGCGGGCGACGATCATCAGCTACCGGCTCAACAACTTCAGCCTGCTCGTTGCGATCCAGCATATCACCCTTGTAAACCCAGACCTTGATACCAATAATGCCGTACGTGGTCAGCGCCTCAGAGGTTGCATAATCAATGTCAGCACGAAGAGTATGCAAAGGCACACGACCTTCACGATACCATTCGCGACGAGCGATTTCCGCACCATTCAGACGCCCTGAACTCATCACCTTGATGCCTTTGGCACCAAGACGCATGGCGTTTTGCATCGCACGTTTCATTGCACGGCGGAACATAATGCGTTTTTCGAGCTGCTGAGCAATCGAATCAGCGATCAACTGTGCATCCAGCTCCGGCTTGCGAATCTCTTCAATCGAGACATGGACAGGAACGCCCATGATGCGCTGAAGATCGGAACGAAGCTGTTCGATGTCCTCGCCCTTTTTACCAATAACCACACCCGGACGGGCAGAGTATACGGTAACACGGGCGTTTTTAGCCGGACGCTCAATCAATACACGACCAACAGAGGCATGCGCCAATTTGCGTTTCAGATACTCACGGACTTTGACATCTTCGTGAAGCATCCCAGGAAAGTCTTTGCTGTTGGCATACCAGCGCGAACTCCAGTTTTTGGTGACTGCCAGGCGAAAGCCAGTCGGATGAATTTTCTGTCCCATGGCTTTTCCTTAGTTACCAACGGTCAGATAGATATGACATGTCGGCTTAACGATCCGATTGCCACGACCCTTGGCGCGGGCGGTAAAACGCTTCAACACCATGCCCTTTTCGACGTAGATGGTTTTAACCGTCAATTCGTCAATATCAGCACCATCGTTGTGCTCAGCGTTGGCAATTGCCGACTCCAGCACTTTTTTGACGATACCGGCACCCTTTTTAGGGCAAAAAGCCAGAATGTTTAGAGCCTGACCAACCGGCTTTCCACGTACCAGATCCGCCACTAGGCGACCTTTTTGCTCAGAGAGGCGTACGCCTCGCAGACTTGCACGAGTTTCCATGTCAGCTCCTTACTTCTTGGCCTTTTTGCCGGCGGTATGACCCTTAAACGTACGGGTCAGCGAAAATTCGCCCAGCTTGTGACCGACCATATTTTCGGTAACAAACACCGGAATATGCTGCTTGCCATTGTGAACAGCGATCGTCAGACCGATAAAATCGGGGAGGATCGTTGAGCGACGTGACCATGTCTTGATCGGGCGCTTATCGTTATTTGCACGAACTGCTTCGACTTTGTCGAGCAGATGAGCATCGATAAACGGGCCCTTTTTAAGAGAACGTCCCATTTCCTACCCCTTAACGCTTATGACGACGCTGCACGATCATGCTATCCGTACGCTTGTTGCTGCGAGTACGATAGCCCTTGGTCGGCTGGCCCCATGGATTAACTGGTACGCGACCTTCGCCGGTACGACCTTCGCCACCACCGTGCGGGTGATCACATGGATTCATGGCAACACCACGAACTGTCGGGCGAATACCACGCCAGCGATTTGCACCAGCTTTACCAATCTTGCGCAGGTTATTCTCTTCATTGCCTACCTCACCAACGGTAGCGCGGCATTCAACATGAACGCGACGCACCTCGCCGGAGCGCAGACGAATCTGAGCATAAACACCTTCACGGGCCAGCAACTGAGCTGATGTTCCGGCCGAACGCGCAAGTTGCGCACCCTTGCCAGGCATCATTTCAACGCAGCATATAGTCGTACCGACCGGAATATTACGGATCGGCAGTGCATTACCCGACTTGATCGGAGCTTCCGAACCACTCATGAGTGGCTGACCAACAACCATACCTTTGTTGGCAATAATGTAACGACGCTCACCATCTGCATAACAAAGCAGAGCAATATTTGCCGTACGATTCGGATCATATTCCAGACGCTCAACTTTGGCGGGAACGCCATCTTTGTCGCGCTTGAAATCGATTACACGATAGGACTGCTTGTGACCACCGCCTTGATGGCGAACCGTAATGTGACCGTTATGATTCCGGCCAGCCTTGCTATTCTTGGACTCAACCAAGGGCGCATACGGCTTGCCTTTATGCAGATTCGCGTTTACGACCTGAACAACGGCACGACGGCCGGGGGAAGTCGGTTTGACTTTAACGAGTGCCATTAGGCATTCCCCCCTTCAACAAAATTGATTTCCTGACCCGGCTTTAGACTTACGTAGGCTTTTTTCCAGCCTTTGCGACGACCAACCGAACCCTTGAAACGCTTAACCTTGCCCTTGACATTGGCGACCTGGACGGACTCAACATCAACCTTGAACAGCAGTTCAACAGCGGCCTTGATTTCCGGCTTGGTAGCATCGGAGGCAACGCGGAAAACCACTTGTTCATACTTGTCGGCAATATAGGTAGCCTTCTCTGAGATTTGCGGCGCCAACAGCACCTGCATCAGACGTTGCTGGTTCATCCCCACATCTCCTCGAACTTAGCCACTGCGTTCTTGGTGACCAGAACCTTGGCAAAACGCACCAGAGAAACGGGATCAGCCTCTTGAGCCTCAAGCACAAGAACGTTGGGCAGATTGCGTGACGAGAGATAAAGATTCTCGTTAAGCGCATCCGTGATGACCAGAAGATTTCCCTCGAGACCCATATCCTTCAGCTTTTGCATAAAGAGCTTGGTCTTTGGCGCATCGATCGACAAATCATCGACGACCAGCAGGCGATCCTGGCGAGCCAACTCGGAGAGGATCGATGCCATACCGGCACGGAACATCTTCTTGTTAACCTTCTGGCTGAAATTCTCTTCTGGCGAATTCGGAAAAATCCGACCGCCCCCACGCCATAACGGGCTGCCATTACTACCAGCACGAGCACGGCCCGTACCTTTTTGGCGCCACGGCTTGGTCGTGGTATGACGAACTTCGGAACGATCTTTCTGCTGGCGATCACCAGAACGTGCATTTGCTTGATAAGCAACAACGATCTGATGAACCAGCGCTTCATTGAAGTCACGACCGAATAGCACATCAGAAGCCTGCAATTTTGCCGCTTCCTGACCTTGCTGATTAATTACCTTGAGTTCCATGTCGCCCCCTTAGCCCTTGACTGCCGGACGCACGATCACGTCAGCACCCTTGGCGCCAGGTACGGCACCACGAACCAGCAGTAGCTGGCGCTCGGAATCGACACGCACAATCGTCAAGCCCTGCATCGTAGACTGCACATCACCCATGTGACCAGCCATGCGCTTACCCGGGAAAACACGGCCCGGATCTTGCGCCATACCAATGGAGCCCGGCGCGTTATGCGACAGCGAGTTACCGTGGGTAGCACGATTTGAACTGAAGTTGTGGCGTTTGATACCACCCTGAAAACCCTTACCGATAGACGTTCCGGTCACATCCACTTTTTGCCCTTCAGCAAAAATGGTGACCGCAACCTGATCGCCAGCCTTGAACGTGGCCAACTGCTCAGCATCGATACGGAACTCCTTGAGCACATGCCCGGCCTCCACACCCGCTTTAGCCAAATGGCCAGCAATGGGCTTGGAAACACGAGAGGCACGGCGCTTGCCGAATGCGACCTGAATGGCTGCGTAGCCATCGATCTCCGGCGTTTTGACTTGGGTCACGCGATTGTTGGACACATCAAGCACAGTTACAGGGATGGACGCACCATCCTCAGCAAAAATGCGAGTCATGCCCACCTTGCGACCAACAAGGCCTAGACTCATGGTTATTCTCCTCACCGCCGGCTGCGATTGGCCGGTCGATGTAAAACAACAAATGGGCAACCGTTGCCGGCCACCCCCGAAAGGCGCGGATTATATCCGCTACCCGCTTTTACTGCAACTTGATTTCGACGTCCACACCAGCCGGAAGATCCAGCTTCATCAGCGCATCGACTGTCTTGTCAGTCGGATCAACAATATCCATCAAACGTAGATGGGTACGAATTTCCAACTGATCACGGGAAGCCTTATTCACGTGGGGGGAACGCAGGATGTCAAAACGTTGCTTACGCGTCGGCAAAGGAACTGGGCCACGAACAACAGCACCGGTGCGCTTGGCAGTTTCAACAATTTCCTGAGCCGACTGATCGATCAAACGATAGTCAAAGGCTTTAAGACGGATGCGAATTTTTTGATTAGACATTTGAGTTTCCAAAGAGCGATGAGGCCACCCATGGGCGGCCTCGAATTTTCAAAAGAACGATTTATTCGATGATCTTAGCGACGACACCGGCGCCGACGGTACGACCGCCTTCACGGATGG
>CAXYZX010000022.1:0-23185 GCA_964293845.1 uncultured Dechloromonas sp. | reverse complement strand
TTGCCCTTCGCTATGTGCAGGCTCTGCTGATCCAGATTGGACAGAATGCCGCCGCATCCAGCAATGCAAAGACCAGTTTCTCGCCAGGCGTGCCATCTGCGCAGGGTCCGTCAGGCACCCGTCTGACGCCGGATAATCTGCGCAAGAGCGCCGAGGACAGGCACCAATTGACCTTGAGTAGCGCCGTCAATTTGCCGACAGATACGAACCGCCTCGTTCATGAACTAGAGGTGCATCAAATCGAGTTGGAGTTGCAGAATGAGGCGTTGGCCAAGGCCTACGCTGAAGCTGATGCGGCGCGCGAAAGCTATGCCAAGCTTTATGACTTTTCGCCCATTGCATTCATCACCGTCAATGCACGCAGCGCGATTTGTCAGATCAACCTTAGCGGCGCCATTTTCCTCGGCATCAAGCGCGCTGAATCCAGACAACATCGATTTGGCGCTTGGGTGGCGCCAGAATCTGTTGCTGTTTTCAATCAATTTCTGGAAAGAGTTTTGAGAGAGCGCAGCCGGCAAGGCTGCGAAATCACCTTGTCGGCCACCGCCCAACGCCCGGCAGCGATCATCACGATTGATGCCGTGTCCGATGAAAACGGCAAGGAATGTCGCATGGTGGTGGTCGACGTGACGAAAAAAACGCAGGATGCGAGGCAATTGCGTGAACGTGAGCAATACCAGCGGGCACTGCTTGACACGTTTCCATTCATTGTCTGGCTCAAGGATAAGCAGAGCAACTTTCTTTCTGTCAACGCACCCTTTGCCCGCGCGTTTGGTTGGCCTTCGGCGGATTCACTGGTCGGCAAGTCCGACCTCGATATCTCGCCACTGGAATTGGCCGAATCCTATCGGGCCGATGATCGGGCAATCCTGGAAAATGCCCAGCCAAGAATCATTGAGGAGTGGATCGAGACAGGGGACAAACTACGCTGGTATGAAACCTTCAAATCCCCGGTTACGCTGGATGGCCAAATTATTGGCACCGTCGGATTTGCCCGTGATCTGACCGAACACAAGCTCATGGTGACTGCTTTGAGCAATAGCGAGGCAGAGTTTCGCAGCCTCTTTGAATTATCGGTGGTGGGCAGTGCGCAATCTGATCCGGTGACCGGTCGACTGTTGCGGGTCAACCAGAAGTTTTGCGAAATCACCGGCTATTCGGCAGAAGAACTCTTGGCACTATCCTTCTCCGATATTACTCACCCGGACGACCGAGGGACTAACTGGCATGGTTTTCGTACTGTCATGGCGGGAGAAAGTGATCTCTATATCGTAGATAAGCGCTATGTGCGCAAGGATGGCAGCATCGTCTGGGTCAATGTGCAATTGACTGCCATACGTGACGAACAGAATCAGGTCACGCGTTCAATCGCTGTCATTCAAGACATCACCATTCAGAAACAAGCTGAGGCCGCGCTGCGCGACCAGCTAAAAATACAGGATTTGTTGTCCAAGATTGCGGCGACGGTACCTGGGGTGATCTGCTCGTTCCTGTTGCGCCCAAACGGTACGATGTGCATGCCATACGCCAGCGCCGCACTGTATGAACTCTACGGTCTGCACCCTGAGGATGTCCGCGACGACGCCGCCCCCCTTCTCGCCAGGATTCACGCCGACGACGTCGGACGCGTGAACGAGACGATCGCCGCTTCAGCCGGCGCGATGACACCATGGCGTGCCGAGTTCCGGGCCCACCATCCGAGCAAAGGTATTTTGTGGATTGATGGTCATTCGATGCCGCAGCGTGAACCCGATGGCAGCGTTCTCTGGCATGGGTACTTGATGGATATCACTGCCCGCAAGCGCTCGGAAAATGCGCTACGCGAAAGTGAACGAGATCTCCGGCTGGCACAAGCTGTTGCCAAAACAGGTAGTTGGCGCCTAGATGTCAATCAAGATGAATTACGCTGGTCCAACGAGAACTATCGCATTTTTGGTGTTCCGGAAGGCACGCCGCTGACTTATGAGTCCTTTCTCTCAATAGCGCATCCCGATGACCGGGCCTTCGTCGACAAAGCCTGGGGTAATGCCCTGCTTGGCGCCCCGTATGATATCGAGCATCGAATTGTGGTTGCTGGCGAGATAAAGTGGGTCAACGAACGAGCCGAGCTGGAATTCGACCGGCAGGGAAATTTGCTCGGTGGTTTTGGCAGCACTCAGGACATCACGGAACGCAAACGTTCTGAAGCGGCACTTTTTGCCAGTGAATCGCGCTTTCGTCTGGCCATGGAGGCAATTTCCGGCGTCGTTTATGACTGGGACAAGTCTAACGGTTCAACCTACTGGTCAAGTGGTCTCAACCGAGTCTTTGGTGTCAGCGGGCTGGAAGCAGAGTCCGGACGACGATGGTGGCGCGAGAACGTCCATTCGGATGATCTGATCCGGATTCGACCTGAGATCGTTCCCAACCTGAAGACGCGCTGCACTAGCTTCCAACTGGAATATCGCATGCGGCACAGCGCTGGCTACTGGATGCACATTTCCGACTGTGCCTACATCGTCCGCGACTCCCTTGGCAGGGTAGTGCGCGTCATCGGTAGCCTGACTGACGTCAGCGCGCGCAAGCATGCCGAGGAAGAATTGCGCCGCTTTAACGATTCGCTCGAAGAGCTGGTCGCCCAGCGCACCGCCGAAGCCGAAGAGCGGTCGCGTGCCTTGCTGGCCTCCGAGCGCTTCGCCCGCGCCACAATCGATGCACTCAGTACTTCAGTGTGCGTGCTTGATGGCACGGGGCACATAGTTGCAGTGAATAAGGCATGGCGGGAATTCGCACGGAGTAACGGCGCACAATTCGAACAGGTATGCGAAGGTGCCAACTACCTCGCCATCTGTGATGCAGCTTCAGGCGCTTCTGGCTCCGTCGCCTTCCAGGTGGCTGCTGCAATCCGGGAATTTGCCGCAGGCCGGCGTCAGGATTTCTCGACTGAATACGAATGCCACTCCCCGGAAACGCGACGTTGGTTTGCCGTTAAACTGAGTTGCTTCCCTGGTGAAGATCCGCTTCGGCTGGTGGTCACACACGAGGAAATTACCGAGCGCAAACTGGCCGCAGAAGATCAACTTGAAAGTGCCAAGCGCTTGCAGCGACTGGCCGCACACCTGGAGACGGTGCGCGAGGAGCAAAGCGCAACGATCGCGCGCGAAATTCATGATGAGCTCGGCGGTACATTGACCATGGTCAAACTGAGTCTGGCCATCGTTGCAAATGGGGTGGCGGCAACAACGCCACTGCAAAATTCGCTGCGTGGCATTCTTGATCAGATTGACATGGCGCTGCAGACCATCAAGCGAATTTCAGCCGATTTGCGGCCGGCAACACTCGATACCCTTGGGCTGGTAGCAGCGATCAAGTGGCATGCCGCCCAATTTTCCAAAATGACGGGCATTGCGATGGATCTGCACTTGCCGGAATATGTCAGGCTTTCGAGAAACCGCAGTACGGCGATATTCCGGTTCATCCAGGAGGCTTTGACAAACGTTGCCAAGCACGCTGGCGCCAGCACCGTTTGCGTTGCAATCAGCAAATGTGGAGGCGAGCTGATCGTCGAAGTTAGCGACAATGGAATTGGATTAACGAAGTCCAATCGTTTCAAACCCGACTCTTTTGGCCTGATCGGAATGCATGAGCGGGCGCAATATCTGGGCGGAGAGCTCTCCGTCAGCGGGGTACCCAACGTCGGGACGTGCCTTAACTTGCGTATCCCTCTAAATGACTGAATGGTAGACAGGTAACCAAGACATGAAGCGGATACTGATAGTGGATGACCACGCCGTTGTACGTGGCGGCCTTCGTCAATTCCTGGCCAATACCGGGGATCTCGAAATTGCGGCCGAAGCGGAGACTGGTGCCGATGCGCTGGCTCTGATTCCTGGTGGCGACTGGGACCTCGTCTTGCTGGATATGTCACTCCCCGATATCAATGGACTGGAGGTGCTCAAGCGTATCAAGCGGATGTGCCCGAACCTGCCCGTGCTGATCTTCAGTATGTTCTCGGAGGCGGAGTTTGCGATTCCAGCTCTTGATGCCGGCGCCTCCGGCTACCTCAACAAGGACAGTCCGCCGTACCAGATACTGGCAGCGATTCGCACCATTGTTGATGGCGCTCGCTACGTTAGCCCAAGCCTGGCCGAGCAACTGCTTTCAGGGGTGACATCAAACAGCCCAAAAGCTCCCCACGAAACGCTATCGCGGCGTGAAATGGAGGTTCTATTGCTTCTAAGCGAAGGCGTCACATTGACTCGCATCGGCGACACCATCCATGTCAGCGTGAAAACCGTCAGCACCTATAGAGCGCGGATACTGCAAAAACTCGATTTGCAGTCAAATGCCGAATTGACCCGCTATGTTCTCCAGCACAAGCTCGGCTGATCCTGTTTGATTTACCGACATTGCACTGTGTTCTGACGAGTGAAGCCCACCCCCTGAGTTTCTGGCCGTAGATCGAACAGATGGCAAAGCTTGGCACGCCAGCATCTCAAGCATCAGGGGCTTGCCGTGCTTTGAAAGCGTGCACCCGCGCCGGTTCAGCGGCTGGACTCTTCGTGACCATCTTCTGGTGCAGGCGAATTCCTACGTAATTCGCCCAATCTTCCTACAGCATTAGTAAAGGCTTCTGATATCTACGGAGCCTAGATTCTGTGAAGCTTCTATCAACGTCTGATACAAAAAAATTTGTAACAGCGGACGTTCCCTTCCTACCATTTTGAGAATGATTTCCCATGAACCAACAACTTGCTCCACTTTTTCAAAGCATTGAACTTTCCAGCAAGCTGCGCACCTTGGCACTTGCCAATTTTGAAGAACTGATGGCCCTGGAATTCGATCGCGCTCAGGAGTTTATCGAGCAAAGCACACAGCAATTGAGGGATGCATGCTCTGAGCGTGGCATTTCCCGAGAAGCCTCTGAATTTCCAGAAGCAATACAGAGCGGGATACAGGTTTTTTTCAACTTGACTAGCGACACCATGCGCGCAGTAACGGATTACCAGGTCGAAAAATTTCGCCTGATGCAAAACCAGGCAAGTGAAGTGCATAAAGAAATTTCCGCTGCCTTCAAGCAACAACTTACCCTGATTCAGACGACGGGAACTGAAGACAATCGAATCGGCAAATCCCCTGCACTCGCACAAAAGCGTGCTGCGTAGTATTGATTTGAAAAGGCTATTCGCAGAGTACGAATAGCCTCCCAAGACTAGCACCCCAACCCCATCAGAGAAAAAATAGAGCGACACACCAAAGGAGCGAGACATGCCTTCTGAAATGTACGATGTTTCTTCTGACGAGACTCACGAACAGTTTATCCAGCGGGCCAAACGTGTTTTTCCGGCAGATTGCGTCAGAGCCTGGTCGCGCATCGAACGCGTTGTATTCAATCACCTGATGGCAAAACTGATTCACCGGAACAGCTACAGCTCAATTTCCAATGCGATGCTTCAAGCGTGTCAGGAAGACATGACTGAAATTGTAAAGCGCTGTGGGAATAAACTTGATTGACAGCCCGAAAGGGAACCGCATTCTTGCGGCGCTATCGAGCGATGATTATTTTCGCTTGCTGGGTCATCTTGAATTCACCCGTTTGGCGCTTGGAGAGGTTCTCTACGACTCAGGTGATCGGCTGAGATATATCCATTTTCCGACAACCTGTATCGTTTCCCTGGGTTTTTCCACCGAGGATGGATCTTCGGCGCAGCTGGCGATTGTCGGCAACGACGGGCTGGTAGGCGTACCGATGATACTGGGTGGAAAAACCACCACCCACTGTGCCATCGTCCAGAGTGCTGGCAATGCATTCCGACTGCGCGCCGATAGGGCCTGCTGCGAACTCAGCAAGGGCGGGGGGTTACAGTCCCTGTCCTTGCGCTATATGCAGGCGCTGATGACCCAGATGGCGCAGAGCGTTGTCTGCAATCGGCATCACGCCGTCAAACAGCAGTTTTGTCGCTGGCTCTTGCTCAGCCTGGACCGGCTGCCCGGCAATCAACTCAACGTGACCCAGGAATTGATCGGCCACATGTTGGGAGTACGTCGCGAAGCAGTCACCGATGCGGCGGGAAAGCTTCAGGCAGCAGGTCTGATTCAGTACAGCCGAGGTCGAATCACCGTGCTGGATCGGGCGGGTATTGAAACGCACGCTTGCGAATGCTATGCCACCGCCAAGGTTGAAATGGATCGTCTGTTCCATTTGGCACTGGATGATTCCCCGAACCCGGGCCGACCCAATCTGGCGACACTGCGCCAACATGCGCTTGAAGGCCTTCATGAACAACAGTGCTGATGTGCAGAAACAGAAGGACTTGCGTAACCGGGCCGAAAAGTACCTTATCCATCAAAATCTGCCGGACCGCCTACCGATAGCTAGCGATCCACGAAAACTGTTGCACGAGCTGCATGTGTACCAAGTCGAACTTGAGATGCAGAATGAAGAGCTACGCCGAGCCCAGGCTGAACTGGAGGATTCACGGACTCTCTATCGTGATCTCTACGATCTGGCGCCGATTGCTTACTGCACACTCGACGACGAAGGACTGATATTGCAAGCCAACCTTGCCGCCGCGACGTTGTTGGGTGTGGCTCGCGAGGCACTTGTCAAACAGCCAATCCACGGTTTTATTGCTAAAGAAGAACAAGATACGTTTCACTGCTACAGCCAACAGCTCATTTCAACCGAGGGGCTGCACACCTGCGATCTACGCATGATGAAAAGCTGTGGATCGACATTTTGGGTGCGTCTAAGCTCGGTTCGCGAGTCTAGCGTTGGCAACAAGCCGGTATGTCGCCTCATATTTGGAGATATCACTGAGAGCAAGCGTCTGGAAGAGGCTTTACGAGAGCAGAAGTCGTTCTTCCATTTGATTGCAGAGAACCTTTCTGACTTCATCGCAGTGCTCGACCCGGAGGGCAGACGGCTCTATAACAGTCCTTCCTACCAGCAGTTTTTTGGTGATCTCGGCGACATGCTAGGCACGAGTTCATTTGCGGAAATTCACCCGGATGACCGGGAGCGTGTCAAACGAGTGTTCAAGGAAACCGTGCAGTCGGGCCAGGGGCGCCAAATTAATTATCGCTTCGTATTGGCCGATGGCAGCATCCGTGACATGGAATCACGGGGCAGTGTCATTAAGGACGGGGATGGGCAAGTTGTCCGCGTGGTGGTGGTTTCGCAAGACATTACCGAGCGCAACCAGCTGCTTGAGCAGCTGCATCAAATGGCGTTTCATGATCCCCTGACGCAACTGCCCAATCGCCGGTTGTTCAGTGATCGCTTGAGCCGGGCCTTGGCAGCGAGCACCCGCAGCGATTGTTATGGCGCCCTGATGTTCCTCGACCTGGATAGCTTCAAACCGCTCAACGACGCCCATGGACACGATGTTGGCGATTTGCTGTTAATTCAGGTGGCAGAGCGGCTCAAACGCTGTGTGCGCGAGATTGATACCGTGGCCCGTTTTGGCGGAGACGAGTTTGTCGTCATGCTCGGGCAACTCGACATAGACGGCGCTGAATCCATCTCGCAAGCCGGGAACATCGCTGAAAAACTACGGATTGCCCTGGCGGAGCCGTACATCCTCAACATCGCTCATGTCGGAGATGTCGATACTGTGGTGAATTATCGATGCACGGCGAGTATCGGGGTCGCTTTGTTCAACCACCAGGAAACAAGCCAGGGTAGCATCTTGAAACGGGCCGATACGGCGATGTATGAGGCCAAACATGGTGGGGGCAATCAGATTCGGTTTTGTGGAGCACTAGCCGCGTGACTTCTACCGGCTACTCCTGGGAGATGGCGCTCAAGCCGACTTCCATAACAAATCCACCCGCTGTGGATTGAAAAAGGTTGCGCCTTCCGGGGTCAGGTAGGACTCGAATTTATCCTTGACCCGTTGATATAGCTCATCTTCCAGTTGATGGCTGGTGTGGGTGACCTGGATCATTCGCTGGTCGAATTGATTGAAATTTTCGAAGAAACTGCGGGTGTTGAAGAACATCTGTTTTTCAAGGCTCAGGTAGCCCGCATCAAGCGCTTGACTGATCGCAGCAAAGGCCGCTTCGCGCACCACCTTTTCGTCGTGGAACAGGCGGAAAACTTCGTTCAGATCACCGGCAAAAACCGGCTCGGAAATCCACGCCAGACCGCCCGGTTTGAGGACACGGGCGATTTCGCTCAGGGCCTGGTCCATGCATTCCATCGGCACATGATGCAGGGATTTGAACATCAGTACGATATCGAAGCTGTTGTCGGCAGCCGGTATGGCCTCGGCACCACCGTGGCGGAAATGCACCTGCGGCAAATCGGTAATTTGCAGGTTGCGCTGGTGCTGGATGTCGTCAACTTCGAGCGCCACAATTTCCTTAAGCCGGCCGGTTTCGGCCAGCAGCCTTGTTTTTTCGGCCTTGCCACAACCGAGTTCGAGTACGCTGGCGTCGTCTAGCGGGAGTTCGGCGAGCATGAGTTTGACTTCATTGAGCAGCGTGTTTTGAGTCGGATCGGCAATTTTCATGGTGTGGCTTCCTGAATGTTCGTTGCAGCGAATTAATAAGCGACGGTGACTCTAATATTTTCGCCCATATTTCGCCGTTGACCGTAACAAGTGCCTGACAGCAACCGTTCAGCCCGGTCTGCGCTATAGTTTCGGCTTTACCTGTGCGCCATACTTCCCATGAAACCTACCCCCTGCCCTTCATGTAGCCAGGCAATGAGCAAGCATCGTTTCGAACGCTTGAATCATGGCGAAGTGGTGCTCGACCTGTGCTTTACCTGTCAGGGCATCTGGTTTGACGAATTTGAGAGTGCGCAAATTACGCCTGGCGGCATACTCGAACTATTCAAGCGGCTTCATGAACATCGCGATGATCAACGTATGCCTCTGCGTGATCCGCTAAAGTGCCCGCGTTGCCATGAAAAACTATTGCACGGCCTGGATGTTGCCAAACACGGTGGCAAATTCAATTACCACCGTTGCCTGCAAAAGCATGGGCGTTTCACAACTTTCGCCCAGTTTATGGTCGAAAAGGGCTTTGTCCGGCAACTCAATCCAGCCGAAATTGACGAATTATCGGCCACGGTCGGCATCATTCGCTGCATGGGTTGCGGCGCCCCGGTCGATATTCGCCAGGATCACGCTTGCGGCCATTGCCGGGCGCCGATTGCGATTCTCGACCCAACCGCCGTTGAGCAGGCGCTGGCTCGCTATCAGCAGGCTGAAGTCAAACGCACAACGCGCGATGTAGAAATGCTGGGCGACGCCATCATCATGCGGGAACGCGATAAGTCCCGCCTGAAACTGACCAAACCATTGCCGGAAAACGCCGGGGTAATTGATGTCGTCGATCTGGTTTCAGCCGGTGCCGAACTGGTCTGGAACTTAATCAAGCGATAAAAAAAGCGAGCCGCAGCTCGCTTTTTTAATAAAGTCGTTGTCGATTACTGAACGCGAATCTCGACACGACGTCCTTCCTGAGCACTACCGCTACCTACCGTTGATTCCGGCTTGCGAAACTTGATGCGCTCACCAGCGACACCGCCGGCAACCAGCGCATCACGCACGGAACCAGCGCGCGCCTTGGCCAACGTTGCATTCGTAGCAGCATCACCCGAAGGGTCATGAAAGCCGGAGAGCAAAACGATAGCATCCGGTTTCAAGGCCAATGCCGCCATGGTCTTGGCAACCACTTCCTTGTCAGCGTCGCTCAAGGCCGACTGGCCCACTTCAAAATAGACCTTGGCCAGCGCATCGCCAACCGCTACGATTTCTGCCTCGGTCGTCGCCGCAGCAGGTGTAACCGGTGGTGGCGTTGATTTCCACATGGCAACACCAAAAACCAGCACAAAGAAACCAAACAATGCGCCTACGACTACACCAATATCTTCGCCTTCATCACTTGTTGCCATGCCTTACCTCTCCAGAAAATTAAGCTAGCCGCATGATTCTAGCCGGAAATTGGCGCCAGTTCTATATGCCGCTGGCCTGTAATGTCTGCGGTCGCAACTCGACACCTTCCATATAAACCGTCCCTTCCTGAATGGTGCACGAGAGCTTCATCTTGCGCTCGGCAAGCGCGGCCAGCGCCAAGCCTTCTTCAGCCGAAAGTCGATAAACATCAAGGTTGCCAAAGCGCTTGAGATTGCCTGAACTCTGCTGCCACCAAGCATCGACCGTGCGCGCCCCATACGCCAGCAAAACCACGCGATCAGCGCGGCCACAAGCCTTGCGAATACGCGTTTCGTCGGGCAAACCGACTTCTATCCAGAGGCGAATGACGCCAGACGGGTCAATTTCCCAGACCGCCGCCTCGTCATCACTCGACACCCCTTTGCCGAATGAGAGATCCTGACCGGCATACATGGCGAAGGCCAGCAGGCGCACCATCATCCGCTCATCGGTTTCCGAGGGATGACGGGCAATGGTCAGCGCGTACTCGGCAAAATGAGAGCGGTCGAGATCGGCGACCTGCAGATCCGCCTTGTAGATAGTTGCTTTGAGAGCCATGTGCGCGCAATTCAAAAGGGGCGATTATCCCATGACGATTCGTGCAAACAGGTCTACGATAGAAATAGCTCACTCAACGGAGAAACCAAAATGACAAACAGTAAATCGCTCTCGCTCAGCGTCCTGATTCTGGCAGCGGTTTTTGCCAGTCAAGCCGGCGCCGCCGATGCGCCCAAGCGCAAATCCGGCCTCTGGGAAATGAAGAGCCAGATGTCCGGCATGCCAGCCGGAATGCCCAACCGCGGACCAATACAGATGTGTATCGACCAGGCCAGCGACAACGTCATGCAGGAAAAAGCCAAGGAGAAATCCAATTGCTCGGTGATGGACGTCAATCGCGGCGTTGGTAAGATCACCATTCACTCCGTTTGCAAGTATGAAGGTACTACTGCGACCACCGATGCCGTGATCACGGGCGATATGGACAGCAACTACAAGAGCGACATGACCATCAAGTACAGTCCGCCGCAGCACGGCATGGATACCATGAAAATCACCCAGGAAGCCCGCTGGCTAGGCCCTTGCAAGGCAGGACAGAAACCTGGTGATGTCATCATGCCGGGCATGCCGACGATGAACTCAGGCAACATGCAGGAGATGATGAAAGACCCGAAATTCCGCGAAATGATGAAGCAACAGCAAGGCAAATAGTCATCTTCCGGCAACGCTATAATTAGTGTTTACTGATTGTTGGAGAACGCCATGCGTAACCTTTTACTTACTCTCTGCCTTGGCTTGGCCGCAATATCTGCCCAGGCCGAGGTTATTGATATCGATAGCGCCGAACTCGAGCGCCTGATTAAAACCGGCGTACCCGTCATCGACATCCGAACCCAGGGTGAATGGGAAGAAACCGGGATCATCAGCGGCAGCAAGCTGAATACTTTTTTTGACGAGAAGGGCAAGGCCGATCCTGCCGCCTGGCTGGAAAAGGTAAAGCCCTTTGCCAGCCCGGAGCAATCCGTTGTGGTCATTTGCCGCAGCGGCAACCGGACCAAAGCAGCCAGCCAGTTCCTCTCGCAACAGGCTGGATACGCCAAGGTCTATAACGTCAAAAATGGCATCAAGGGCTGGGTCAAGGATGGCGGGACGCTTGCACCTGCCGCGCAAACCCTGGCCAGTTGCCGCGCCGCCAAGACTTGCTGAGCCAGCCCGTTGCCCGCAAACGCTGCGCGTCCTGCGAACGCTGGAGCGGACAACGCCAGCCCGGCTCAATGCCGGGCACTGTCAGTATCGAATCTGAATTCTCTACCGGCCTGTGTATTGAAGGTGGCTGGAATGGCGATGAACGCCGCGCGCGTTCATCCTGCGGGCACTGGAAAATCTGGCCATTAGTGGCTGACGAGCATAGCAAGTAGAATGCGCACCCCTTCGCCGCTTTAAAGGCCGCCATGTCTTCTCCGCTTACTCCTCTGCTTGCCGCCGCCTTTGAAGCCCGCCGCGAACTGTTCGCCACCCTCCACGCCGAGCAAACCAATGCCTACCGCCTGTTTCATGGCAGTGTAGAAAATAGCCCCGGTTTGACCGTTGACCGCTACAACGATCTGCTGCTCATCCAAAGCTTTCACAAATCGCTGGACACCGATGAACGGCAGGCAATCAGCGACTTCTACGCCACGCAAATCCCCGGTCTGACCGCTGTTTACAATGATCGCAGCCAGGCCAACTCACGTATCTGTAACCCGCTGCCGCCGGCTGAACTGGCCGCCGCGCAAGTTCAGCGCGAATTCAGCGAAATTGGCGTGCGCTATCTGGTGCAGGGCCGCCACGGTGGTCAGGATCCTTGGCTTTTCCTCGACATGCGCGCCGGCCGCCGGCGGATCATGCAGGAAATCGCTGGCAAATCACTGCTCAACCTCTTCGCCTATACCTGTGGCGTTGGTGTCGCGGCGGCCAAGGCCGGCGCGAGTTACGTGGTCAATGTCGATTTTGCCGAATCGAATATCAACGTTGGCAAAGAGAATGCCCGCCTCAACGAACTGCCTATCCGCTTGCGGTTCGTGCAAAGTGATGCCTTCGCCGCCATGCGCCAACTGTCCGGTATTGGCCAGCCCAAGATGATTCGCCGCAAGCACATGCCAGACTTCCCCAAGCTGGAACCTCATGTTTTCGACGTCGTCTTTCTCGACCCGCCACGCTATTCCAAGAGCCCGTTTGGTGTCGTCGACATCGTCAATGACTACGCCGCACTAATGAAACTGGCGCTCTTGTGCACCGTTGAAGGCGGCACCTTGATCTGTTGCAACAACGCCGCCGAAATGTCGCGCGAAGTCTGGGCTGATCAGCTTCAACGCTGTGCCGCCAAAGCTGGACGTACGGTGCGCGAAATCGAATGGATTGCGCCGGAAGCCGACTTCCCCAGCCTTGATGGCAATCCACCACTGAAGATCGCCCTGCTCAGGGTTTGAGAACGCTATCGCGTAGCGACTAGTCGTACCCCAATGCTGCTTCAACGGCCAACGGATCGGATAAGCGCTCCCACGGTTCCATCAGCACCAGCATCAACAATTTGTCGAATTCGCTGGCGAAGCGCTCGACGATGCGTTCGGGGTCCGGCACCAGTTTCTTGTCGGTGATGAGACCGAATTGCACCTTGTTGTCGTAAGACAGAATCGAGACCCCCATACCGATATCGCCGGATTGCGGTACCCAGAACAGCGGTTCGCGCAAGCGTGCCCCGGCGAGGTAGATTGCCTCCTGCGGCCCCGGCACGTTGGTCATGACGGCGCTGGCCTTGCTGGCCAGCAAATCGAGTACCTTCTCCTGCGCAAATTTCGGTGCCATGCCGACGGCACCAAGTATCGATAGTGTCAGAGGCGCCTGGTAGGAACCTTTAAGTTTTTCCATCCGCTCGCGTGTCGCGTAGAGGCGGGCCAGCGGGTTTTCGATACCAACCGGCAATTCCAGCGCGACCAGGCCGAAACGATTGCCCAGCTTGCCCATATCTTTGGGCCGGCGCAAATTGACCGGCACCATGGCACGAATTTCAACACCCTCGACCGGATCTCCCTTGTCCACAAGATAGGCGCGCAAGGCACCGGCAGCGGCTGAAAGCAGCATGTCATTTACCGAGCAGCCAAGCACCTTGCCCACCGCCTTGACTTCTGGTAACGAGATCGGCGCCGACCACGCAACGCGCTTGGTTGTACCGGGTTTGCCCTTGAAGCGGGTCGGTGAGTCGTCGGGCATGATGGCAAGCTTGGCTATCTCAGCCGCTATGCCGCTGCCAATGCGCGCATACTCAAGCGCTTTTTGCGGATTGGTGAGCATACCGACATACTTGACCCAAAGATTGCTGGAGAGGCGAATCGAGGCCAGCATGGCGTCGCTCATCGGACGCCCGATCAGACGCCAGAAAAAATCGTCCTGCTCTTCCTGCGCCAATTCCAGCAGGGGTTCACCGTTTAGCAGATCCGGCGACTCATCGGCCATCGACAGAATGACACCCACCATGGCGATGCCATCGGCAATACAGTGGTGAATGCGCATGATCAGGGCGTGGCCGCCGAGTGCGGTTTCTACCAGATGCAGTTCCCATAAAGGGCGCGCCGGGTTCAGCGGGGTGCTGGCGAGGTCGGCCACAAAGCGCTGCAACTCGGGTTTGCCACGGGCGCCGGGTAAAACCGAGCGGCGCAGGTGGTGCTCCAGGTCAAAATCGAGATCGTCTTCCCAGTAATAGACGCCGTTATCCTGCCGGGCGACCTGACGAAAGCGACGAAAGCTCAGCATGCGCCTTTCGATACTGCGTTGCAGGCGCTCGAAATCCAGTTCGCCGTCAAAGAGCATGACACCGACTATCTGCATCAGATTGTTCGGCCTATCCATCCGCAACCAGGCAGTGTCTACGTAGGAAATTCGTTGGCGGGCGGGCATGGCCACAAGCTCCGAAGGCGGTCAAACTTCTATAATAACCAGATTCACATAAGCATTTGCAGGAGACATTGATGAGCGATCTGAAAGCCCGGTTTGAATCCGCCGTAGCTGCCACAAAAACGCTGACCGAGCGCCCCGGTTTCACCGATCTTGTTGCGCGCGCCAAGTACGATGCCTGGGCGAGCCTGCGGGGAACTGCGCCGGAAGCTGCCATGCAGAGCTACATCGACCAAGTGGCCGCGCTTCAGGCTTAACCAGGCAACCTTGATCAGCTGAAACGTTCGTCAAAGTATTCGTGAATTTCGCGCTCAAGCGCCGCCCTGAATGGCAGGTAGAACAAGCCCAAACGAACCTGCACCGTGACCTCTTTCTTGGCCAGCATCAATTGACCACGAACACCGGGGCGCTCGAAGCGCAAGATACCGTCCTCGCCCCAGGCAAAGGACAAATCGAACTCTTTTTCGAGGTCGACCGCAACATGCTCGGCCGCCGCCCGCGCTTTCATGAGGCTGAGTTTGTGACTGCGGGTGATATGAATTTCACTCATGCCAAGCAGTGTAACCAAGGATTACGAAATCGGATATGCCGGCGCCTGCACCCGGAATCTGCGGTAGCATTTGTCGCTTGAACCTCTTCTAAGCTGTGACGCCATGACCATTCCAAGCGCGAGCCATACCCTGGCCCAAGATCTGCTCGACTTCATCGATGCCAGCCCCAGCCCATGGCATGCCGTCGCCAGTTGCGAAACCCGCCTGCAAGCCGCCGGATTTTCTCGCCTGGAAGAAGTCGACCGCTGGCAACTGGCTAGCGGGGGCAAGCACTATGTTGTGCGTGCTGGCTCATCGATCATCGCCTTCATCGTTGGCAGCAGTTCTCCCGCCGAAAGCGGCCTGCGTCTGATCGGTGCCCATACCGATTCGCCGGGGCTGCGCATCAAGCCCAAGCCAGCCGAAGTAGCGCAAGGCATGGTTCGCCTCGGCGTCGAGGTTTATGGTGGCCCGATCCTGGCAACCTTTGCCGACCGCGACCTGAGCCTGGCCGGACGCGTCAATGTGCGCACCGCCAATGGCTTTGTCACCCGTCTGTTGCGCTTTGATGAGCCCTTGGTACGCCTGCCCAATCTGGCTATTCACATGAATCGCGAGGTCAATGAAAGCGGCCTCAAGTTCAACAAGCAGACCGAACTGCCGCTGCTACTTGGTATCGCACAGGATGATGTGAAAGCCGAAGCACGTTTCCGCCAGCCGATTGCCGATGCCCTCAAGGTGGCACCGGAAGACCTGCTGACCTGGGAACTGAACGCTTACGACACACAAAAGGGTTCCTTCTGGGGCGCCAGTCAGGAGTTTATTGCCAACAGCCAGCTCGACAACCTCGCCTCCTGTCATGCCGCGCTGAGCGCCCTGCTGGCCACTGAGCAACCTGCCACAACCTGCCTCTGTGCCTTTTTCGACCATGAAGAAGTCGGCAGCGAAAGCGCCGCCGGTGCCGGTGGTAGTTTTGTTGCTGATGTGATCCAGCGCCTTGCCGCCAGCGCAACCCTGGATACTGAAGATCAGCGCCGCATGCTGGCGCGCAGTTTATTTATCAGCGCCGACATGGCGCATGCCTGGCACCCCAATTTCCCGGCTGCTTACGAGCCTTGCCATCGGGTTACGGTCAACGCCGGCCCGGTCATAAAAAGCAACGCCAACCAGCGCTACAGTACGAATGCCGAGACTGCGGCACGCTTCATGGCGCTATGCGAGCAAGCCGGGGTGCCGTGCCAGCAATACGCCCATCGCAGCGACCTCGGCTGCGGCAGCACGATCGGCCCCATCGTTGCTGCACGCCTCGGTATTGCCAGTGTCGATGTCGGCTCGCCGATGTGGGCCATGCACAGTATTCGCGAAAGCGCTGGGGTGCTTGACCACGCCTATATGATCGCTGCCTTGACTGCATCATTCGCCGACTAAAGCGTTCAGGTTTGCTTGAAATACGCCAAGCTAACAATGGAATTGGCCAATTGAACCTCCTGGCGGAATTTACGGTCTATTCTGTAGCCGATTGATGTTTCAAGGAGGAGTTTCAGGATGTCCACCAGTAAGCCAGCGCCCCTCAGCATTGCCAGCATGTCGCGGTCGCTGTCCGTTGCACTAGGCGAACGCGACCTGCGCACCCTGGGTCACAGCGAACGCGTCGTCAAACTTTCTGCTGAACTGGCTATCCACCTTGACTTCACAGAGCGCGAAGTGGAGCAGTTGATCCTTGGTGCCGAATTTCACGATATCGGAAAAATCGGCATCCCTGACTATGTACTGCATAAACCAGCCGCCTTCGATCAGAAGGAGTGGGACTGCATGAAAATGCATCCCATCATCGGCGAACGCATCATTCGCGCCATCGGTTGCGAGCAGTCGGCAACTATCGCCCGCATCGTTCGCCACCATCATGAACGCTTTGATGGCTCGGGTTATCCCGACAAACTGGTCGGCACCGACATCCCGATTTTTGCCCGCATCATCTCGCTGACTGATTGTTACGATGCCGTTTCGGAGCCGCGCCCCTACCACAAGGCACGCCAACACACCGACATCATGGATTTACTGGAGAGCGAGAGCGGGACCAAGCATGACCCCGATCTACTCCATGCCTTCAGTGTGATGATAGAAAAATCAACACTGCGCACGCCTGACCCCAACTGAGTTCTATTCCAGAATTTACTCGGGTGCCAGTTTGCTGCCCATCATTTCATTGCAGGTAGCACGCCCGAAAGTTTCAGCCTTTTTCTGACTGGAAATCTGCGGCTCTTCATAAATGCGCCGGATGATATGGTTGGTAATACGCGCACCATCGCTGCCATCTTCATCAAACAGTTTCATTGGCTGTCCGCGCTCACGATTGTAAAAAGTTTGCAGCGCGTGATCACGAACCCGCTCGCAGAAGCGAAATTTTTGCGCATCAGGCATCTTGTCGTCGACTGGTACCGGATGACCATGAGCCAAAGCGCCGTGTACTGTAAACAGGGCGCTCATCAAGAAGACAAAGTGTTTCATTCTTTGGGGGTCTGTATTGAGGAAAGATAGGCCAGCACATCCTGGATTTGTTTTTCATCCAGTGCATTAAGCAGGCCGCCAACGGCCTCTTCATCATGCGGCCGGTCACCCTTGCGGTAGAGATCAATCTGGCGCTTCAGATAGTTCGTATACTGACCGATCAGCATGGGAAACATGCCGCGCCCCTTGCCCGTTTTGGCGTGACAGGAAGCACACTGCTTCTGATAGATCACCCCGCCTGCCTCAAGATCGCCCTCGGCACGCGGAATGATCATCACCTTTTCAACCATCAACAAGCGCGTCAGTGCATCCTCGGTGCCGACGAAGGTTGGCATGTCAGTCGGCAACTCAATTGCCGCGAGATAGGCCGAGATATCCTTGATATCGGCATCCGACAACTCGCGCTCCTGCGTGTAGGGATACATCGGAATATTGACACGGGTCCGGGCACGGAAACTCTTCAACTGGTTTTCAATGTAACTGATGCGCTGCCCAGCAATCCGTGGGTATTCACCCTTCTTGCCACCGGCACCAAACTCACCATGGCAAGCCGCACAGGTACCGTTAATTTCCTTGCCTTTTTCCAGGTCGACCGCAACAGCTCCGCCAACGAAGGCAAAAGCAGCAAAAAATCCGGTAAAAAGTTGACGCAAGCGCATTCGAATTCACTCCAAGGTAGACCGCGACAAATTGTCGCACGACGCAAGCTACTGAAAATTGACACAAATCACGCATAATCGCGGCCATGTCATTTATTGCATGCACCAGCGAAGCTAGCGAACATTTTGCCAACCTGAAGCGGCTGATCATCAGTCGCTGGCTGGCGCTGGCAGTCCTCGGCGGACTAGTGGTCGTCGGCCCGCCACTGGTTGACATCCCACTACCACAGCAGCCGATGCTGGCGATCCTCGCCGTTTGCGTAATCATAAATGGCATAGCGCACTGGCGCTTGCGTCAGGCCTCCACGGCCACCCCCTATGAGCTGTTCAGCCAGTTACTGATCGACGTTACGGCACTCGCGGCCCTGTGTTTTTTCAGCGGCGGCGCAACCAACCCGCTGATTTCACTGCTCCTGCCTTCAGTTGCCATCGCCGCCCTGACCCTCCCGGTGCGCTGCGTCGTTGCCGTCGGCACACTCGCCCTCGCCGCCTATTCAGTCTTGATGGTCTATTACGTCCCGCTGCCGCTGGCCGATGCTACCCGCGCCACTCGCCTGCACCTGATCGGCATGTGGCTGACCTTTGCCGTCTCGGCGCTGATGATTGCCTGGTTTGTCGTGCGCATGACGCGAATGATTCGCCAACGCGATGCCGAACTGGCCGCCGCCCGCGAACAGGCCCTGCGCGATGAACGCATCCTCGCCCTCGGCACCCTTGCCGCTGGCGCCGCCCACGAACTCGGCACGCCATTGGGTACCATGGCCTTGCTCGCCGGCGAACTGGCACACGATGCCAGCCTGTCCGACGAGGCTCGTCAAGACATTGCCCTCTTGCGCCAGCAGATTCAGGTTTGCAAAGGCATCATTAGCGGCCTCTCACGCCGGGCCGGTGCCGAGCGCCTGGAAAACTCGGCCATCCAGCCCGCCGATCGCTGGCTGGATGGCGTCCGCCAGCACTGGCATGCAACTCGCCCGCAGGCAGAAAGCCAGCTCATCCTGCGCGGCGTACCACCCGTACCGGACATTGTCGCCGACCCCCGCCTCGAGCAGGCGCTGCTTAACCTGCTCAACAACGCCGCCAACGCCTGCACCAAAAAAATCACCTTGATTCTGGAGTGGACCGCAACCGGCATTACCATCGAAATCCGCGATCAAGGCCCCGGCTTTCCACCGGCAGTCCTTGAGCATGGGGGCGACCGCAACTTCCCGATCCACGACAAAGGCAGCGGCATCGGCCTCATTCTCACCCGTTCCGCCATTGAGCAACTTGGTGGCCGGCTCATCCTCAGCAACCCTGACGAGGGTGGCGCCTGCGCCCAAATCAACCTTCCCCAGATGACCAAATGACCGCCAAGACCCTGATCATTGATGACGACCCCAGCTTTAACGCCATACTCGTCAGGACCATGACGCGCCGAGGCTTTCCGACACAAGGCGCGACCGATGTTGAAGCAGCGCTGAGCATCGCTCGCGAACAGCTCCCGCAACAGATTGTTCTCGACCTCAATTTAAATGGAAGCTCCGGCCTGGCCTTGATTCCGCAGTTGCTGGCAATCAACCCGGATTGCCGTATCGTCGTCTTGACCGGCTATGCCAGCATCGCGACGGCAGTCGATGCCGTCAAACTGGGTGCCGTTCAATACCTTGCCAAACCCGTGGAAATCGAAGCCATCCTGGCTGCTTTCGAAGATGACGATGGTCCCGACTTTGGCCTGCCCGTCTCGGAAGAACCACTCTCGGTTGACCGCATGGAGTGGGAGCACATTCAGCGGATACTGAATGAAAACGAAGGCAACATTTCAGCCACCGCCCGTGCTCTCAAAATGCACAGACGCACGCTGCAGCGGAAATTATCGAAGCGCCCGGTAAAAACCTGATGTCAGAAAGCCGCAATGGCAAGTAACGCCCACTCAGGCAAAAAATGAGTAAAGCAGCAAGACGGCGATCAAAATGAAGAGAACGATGAACATTTAAAGGACCGTTAGCCGTCGACCACCAAATGTTGCGGTCGACGGGCCAAACCAGGCAGATTTTTAGTGCTTGTGATCCATCATCGGCATACCGGCAGCAACCGGCCGCACTACCTTGGCGTCAACCTTCTTGCTGCTGCCATCGTCAAAGGTCAGCGTAATCGGCACTGAATCGCCTTCTTTCAGCGGCGCATTCATATTGATCAGCATCACGTGCAGGCCACCCGGCTGAAGAACAGCTTCACCCTTGGCCTTGATGTCGATGGCTGCGACCGGGCGCATCTTCATGACACCACCTTCATTCAGGTGGGTATGCAACTCGGTCACTTTGGAAGCCGGGTTATCGGCTTTCAAGACCTTCACATCCTTGTCGCCATTGTTCTTGATCACCATGAAAGCGCCGGTTGCCGGCGCATTGGGCGGCGCCAGACGAACATAAGGTTCGTGGACCGTCACATGGTCGGCAGAAGCGGCCAGCGCTCCAGCAGAAAACATCAGACTGGCTAGAAGTAGGGATATTTTTTTCATGCTCTCTCTCACTTGGACGGGTTAATTCAGATATTTGCGAATTTCGGCAGCCACTTGATCAGGCGGCGCAGCATGGGCGATCTTACTCACTAATTGCCCATCAACACCGAGCACATAGGTGTCGGAGCTATGGTCAACCACATAACCGCCGCCGGCGGTAACCACCGCTTGCCTGGCATAGAAAACCGCATAACGCTTGGCAATCTCGGCCAGATTTTCCGGAGTACCGGTCATACCAACAATAGCCGGGTGGAAAAATTCGGCGTACTCCTTAAGGCGATCCGGGGTGTCACGTTCCGGGTCCACCGAAATAAACAAAACCGCCACCTTGGCCAGTTCTTCCGGCTTGAGCAAAGCAAGCCCGGCAGCAGTTGATGCCAGTGATGTCGGGCAGATGTCCGGACAATAGGTATAACCAAAATAGACCAAAACCACCTTACCCCGGTAATCCTTGAGAGACACCGGACCACTGGCCGACTGCAAGGTAAAGTCACCACCAGCAGCAATCGGCGCCTTGGGCAAGACGCGCTCAGGCAATTCCGGATTCCAGAAAAATCCCAGACCAATGAGTAGTGCAAGAAGACAGGCGGCAATCGCCAGCAGTATCCGTTCCGACATATCAGTCGTGCCTTCCGGATGAAAAACGATAGGGTATGGCGATGTGTTGACTGCCAATTTCCAGCAACACCGTCACCTGCCAGTCCATCGCGCCGGTAATGCAAACCGGCAACGTAGTTTCTGCTGAATAAACGCCATCAGCCTGCTTGTGCAGCACGGGGCGATTCAGGCCCATATTCATGTCGATCCCGGCGAAGTCCACTTCCACCTGTTTCGGCTCGGCCCCCGTGACTTTCACTTCGACACGAAAAGGCTTGACCATGGGAATCGGTCTTGTCGCCATGGCCAACTCCACCCGCCCGCCATTCGGCAAGGCAACCGAGCAGCCAGCGTGCTGCAAGTCGCATGACGGGTCGGGAAAAACCGAGACATCGGCCTTGGGCAACAATAGCGGCGAAAGCTTGTAGCCAACAACAACAACCAGCGCAATCAGCAGAAAGCCAATGGCATCAATCAACAATTTTTTATTCACCCGTTATGTTCCAAGCTGGCCGCAAATGACAGGAGTCCATTTTCCTTCAAGTCTCACGTTTGAATTTAGCAATTATCAATTTTTTCATAAGCAACGAGGAATACAGTGTGCGGCATATTGTCGCAGGGGCATTTTGTCGCATGCGTCGATTAAGGGTTTGGAAGTTCTACTTCTAGTTTTAATGGGGGAGTTCAAGATGAAAAAATTTGCAGTAAAACCAACCGTACTGCTCATTGCAGCCGGTATTGGATTCGGTGCCGCCACCTCTGCGTGGTCCGCCGAATCCCTGCAGGATGTGATGAAACGTCGCAACCTGAGCCAGCAGGATCTGCTGGCAGCATCCAAGACCTACGTACCGACCGGCAAACGCGACGAATTTGTCGCTTTCAGCTCCGGCGGTCAGTCTGGCCAGATCATTGTGTATGGCATTCCGTCCATGCGCATCCTGAAATACATCGCTGTGTTCACGCCGGAACCATGGCAGGGCTATGGCTTTGACGAGAACTCAAAAGCCGTGCTGCGCCAAGGCAATATCGACGGCAAGGAAATCAACTGGGGCGATACGCACCACCCGGCCATTTCCGAAACCGATGGCAAGTACGACGGCCAGTTCCTGTTCATCAACGACAAGGCCAATCCGCGCCTCGCCGTGATCGACCTGCGTGACTTCGAAACCAAGCAGATCGTCGTCAACCCGATCTACAAGTCCGAACACGGTGGTGCTTTTGTTACACCTAATACCGACTACATCATCGAAGCCGCTCAGTACGCTACGCCGCTTGAGAACAAGAAGTTCTACCCGCTCGAAGAATTCAACGAGAAGTATCGCGGTGGTGTGACTTACTGGAAGTTCGATCGCAAAGAAGGCCGCATCGATCCGAAGAAATCCTTCTCCCTCGAACTGCCGCCTTACAGCCAGGACTTGTCCGATGCCGGTAAAGGCCCGTCCGACGGCTGGTCATTCACCAACTCCTTCTGTTCCGAGCGCTACGTTGGCGGCATTGAAAAAGGCCGTCCGCCGTATGAAGCCGGTTGTTCTGCAAAAGACACCGACTATTTGCACGTGATCAACTGGAAGAAGGCTGCTGAACTGGTTGCTCAGGGCAAAGCCAAGAAGATCAATGGCCATGACGTGCTGATGATGGAAACCGCCATCAAGGAAGGCATCCTCTTCCTCGTGCCGGAACCCAAATCACCGCACGGTGTCGATGTGACGCCTGATGGCAAGTTCCTGACCGTTGCCGGCAAGCTCGACACCCACGTTTCCGTCTATTCCTTCGAGAAGATTCAGGCCGCCATCAAGGCTGGCAAGTTTGAATCCAAGGATCCGTACGGCATTCCGGTGATCGCCATGAAAGATGCACTGCACACCCAGGTTCAACTTGGCCTTGGTCCTTTGCACACCCAGTACGACAGCAAGCCCTGTATCGCTTACACCTCCCTCTATGTCGACTCACAAGTCGTCAAATGGAATCACTGTGACGGTAAAGTGCTCGACAAGATCTCCGTGCACTACAACATCGGTCACCTGATGACCATGGAAGGTG
>CAXYZX010000021.1:0-23850 GCA_964293845.1 uncultured Dechloromonas sp. | reverse complement strand
CGATTTACGCGGCACGCAAAGGTATTCGCACGGGCATGCTCGCCGAACGTTTCGGCGGTCAGGTGATGGACACGCTAGCGATCGAAAACTTCATCTCGGTCAAGGCCACCGACGGCCCCAAGCTAGTCATGGGCCTCGAAGAGCACGTCAAGGATTACGACGTGGACATCATGAATCTGCAGCGCGCTGCGCAATTGATTCCCGGCGATCTGATCGAAATCAAGCTGGAAAACGGTGCCTCATTGAAGAGCAAGTCAGTGATCATTTCCACTGGCGCCCGCTGGCGCGAAATGAATGTGCCGGGCGAGAAGGAATATCGCGGCAAAGGCGTTGCCTACTGCCCGCACTGCGACGGCCCGTTGTTCAAGGGCAAGCGCGTAGCGGTAATCGGTGGTGGCAATTCGGGCGTTGAAGCGGCAATTGATCTGGCTGGCATTGTTGGCCACGTCACGTTGCTCGAATTCGATGGTCAGTTGCGCGCCGATGCGGTCTTGCAACGCAAGTTGTTCAGCCTGCCCAATGTCACGGTGATCACCAAGGCGCTGACGACTGAAGCGACTGGCGATGGTGAAAAGGTCAACGGCCTGCTTTACAAGAATCGCGACAGTGGTGAAATCCACCGTGTCGATCTCGAAGGTATTTTTGTGCAGATCGGCCTGTTGCCGAACACTGATTGGCTAAAGGGTACGGTCAACCTGTCAAAACACGGCGAAATTGAAGTCGATGCCAAGGGCCAGACTTCCGTTCCCGGCGTATTTGCTGCCGGCGACTGCACCACCGTGCCTTACAAGCAGATCATCATCGCCATGGGCGAAGGGGCCAAGGCTTCATTGAGCGCCTTTGACCACCTGATCCGCAGTTCAGTCAGCGAGCCAGCCCAGGCCAAAGCGGCCTGATTGGATCAAGCAGCGGCCAGTCGCCACAACGAGGTGACTTCGGCCGCTCGCGCTGCATGCAAAGGATCGCTGGCATCGCGCGCCTTGGGGTGAGTCGGGCGCGCCTCGATACGCTCGACCACCTTGAGGCCGCCGGATTGAAATAGCGCCAGCAATTCGGCCCGCGTGCGCAAACCAAGGTGCTCGGCGAGATCGGACAAAATCAGCCAGCCCTCGCCGCCCGACGCCAAATGCTCGGCCAAGCCAGCCAGAAAGGCTCGCAACATGCGTGAATCGGGGTCATAGATGGCATACTCAATTGGTGAACTTGGTTGTGCCGGCACCCAGGGTGGATTGCATACCACCAGTGGCGCCCGGCCTTCCGGGAACATATCCACGTTCAAAATCTCGACTGTTGCGGTCAACCCCAGTTTTTCGATATTTTTTTGCGCGCATTCCAGCGCACGCGGCGCCTGATCAGTCGCCACAACACGTTTGACGCCACGCCGCGCCAGCACGGCGGCGAGAATGCCGGAACCGGTGCCAATATCGAACGCCAGCGCGCAATCATCGGGTAGCGGCGCCTTGGCGACCAGATCAACATACTCACCACGCACCGGGGAAAAAACGCCGTAATGTGGATAAATGCGCCCCTCGACAGCCGGCACCGGCACCCCTTTTTTGCGCCATTCATGGGCGCTGACCACGGCCAGCAGCTCACGCAGGGAAATCACCGAATCTTCATCCGCCGGACCATAGGCTTCGACGCAGGCTTGCTGCACATCCTGCGCGCGGCGTAATGGCACCGTGTAATCCACCTTCAGCGGCACCAGCAACAAACCGAGCAAAGCGGCGCGGCGGCCCTGGGTTTGCCTATGCTGCGCAAAGGATTCCGCTGCGCTTGATGGCCTTTTGCCAGTGCGCGGCAGGCGATCGACGCGCGTCGTCAGAGTCAGTAATAACTTGCGCGCATTCTGCCAATCGCCACGCCAAAGGATGGCCGTTCCCTCGGAAATCAGACGCCAGGCGGCATCAGCGCCCAGTCGGTCGTCGCCAATAACGATCTTGCTGTGGGGCGCGATGGCCGCCTCTGAGCGCCAGCAAGCAGAGTGCTGTTGGCCAGCCTCAAGCCATTCAATACGTGGATTCATTTCGCCATTCTATAAGTTGGAAAGCCGGCCGATAAGCCGGGTTTTGTGCCACCTCTTGCGAGGTGCGGCAATCATTCCTCTAGGCCTGCCATCACTGACAGGCTCAAGCAACCTACCCGGAAGCAGCGCGGGCCACGCCTATTGCTTCCCTATTTGGTCTTGCTCCGGATGGGGTTTACCGTGCCGCTGAACGTTACCGCCAGCGCGGTGAGCTCTTACCTCGCCGTTTCACCCTTACCTGATCTTCTTGCGAAGCCATCGGCGGTCTATTCTCTGTTGCACTTTCCGTTGCCTTGGGTCACTCAACTTTCGTCTTGCGACTTATAGCACCCAGCCGTTAACTGGTATCCCGCCCTGTGGAGCCCGGACTTTCCTCCCGACACTTTCGTGTCCAGCGATTGCCTGGCCGACTTTCCGGGGCAAATTATACGCTGACGACAGCCCCCGCCGCGGCCTGTCGCGACAAAGCGCGCGACAACGCCGTTGAACTGGCATAGCCGGATTCACGTGCCGCCCGCTTCAGGCCATTGCCGCGCGCAATCTCACGGCGCGCAATACCCAGCCGAAAACGCGCCAGATAGGCGCCGGGCGTCACGTTCATCAATTCGCGGAAACACAAGGCAAATGCAGTGCGCGACATGCCGGCCGCTGCGGCCAGCTTTTCCAGTGTCCAACTCACTTGCGGCCGCTCATGAAGCGCCACCAGCACCCGCGCAATTCGCGGATCAGCCAGACCATTCAGCATCCCGGACGGCATCCGAGGATGCGCAATTAAATGGCGTAAAAGACCAATGAACATAATCTCCCCGGCACGTTCCAGCAGCGCCGGCTGGCCACAACGCGGCGCAGCCATTTCGCTGGCAATCAGACGAACAATGAGATCAAGCTCCGCACAGTGGGCATCCAGCGCAATAAACAGTGGCTGGGTAAAAGCATCAAGCAATAGTGAAGCTGCCGGCCCGGCAAAAACTGCTTCGACGCACAATGCCCGTGACTCGCCGAGAGCCGGGAACAATCTTGGCGCATGCGCCTGAGCGCCACGCCAAACCATCAGACCAGGTGCAATCAGATGCTCTTCAGCACCATCCGCGCGCAAAAATTGCCACCCACCATCAAGCAATAGATGCAACTCAAGACAGTCCGGCACCGCCAAAGCCGCCTCGGACGCCTGTAAAGCACCGGTTCGTATGCGAATTTGCGGCGAAAGGCCTTCGAGCAGCGCAGAGAGGCGATCGAGATGTGACATGGTAAATTTGAACGATATGCTAATAATAATGAATTTATTGTTGCATAAAATACAACATACTGCCATCACTAAAACCCAACCACGGAGAAACCCATGCTCATCCCCCGCCAAGCCGTCCCCGAACTCAAACTCGCCACTGTCGCCCACGGCGCTTTCGATCTTGCCAGTGAGGGCGCCCAAAATTTCACCTTGGCCGTCTTTTACCGTGGCCTGCACTGCCCTTTGTGCGCCAAGTACCTGCAGGAACTGGAGCGCCTGGTCCCGGAATTCGAGAAGCGCGGGGTGATCGTGATTGCCGTCTCCTCCGACAATGCAGAACGCGCTGCCGCCATGGCTGAAAAAATCAAAGCCAGCCATCTGCGTTTCGCCTACGGTCTCAATCTGGAAAATGCCCGCGCCTGGGGTCTCTACATATCGGCAAGTCGGGGCAAGACCTCGATTGGCATCGAAGAACCAGCCCTTTTTTCGGAACCCGGCGTTTTCATGGTGCGTCCGGATGGCACGCTGTATTACGGCAATGTGCAGACCATGCCCTTTGCCCGCCCCAATTTTGCTGATCTGGTCGGCGGACTGGACTTCATCATCGCAAACGATTACCCGGCACGCGGCGAATACACCGCACCGCTTTAAGCAAAAATGATCAATTGGCCGCGACCGGAAGACTGGTGCGGTCAACCACTTTTCTGAGCACAAAACTTGTGTGCACACCGGTGACGCCCTGAATCCGGGTGATCTTGTTGAGCAGCAAGTCCTGGTAGGCATCCATGTCTTTCACTACCACCTTCAACTGGTAGTCCGACTGCTGACCGGTGATCAGCAGACATTCGAGGATTTCCGGAATCTCGGCGATAGCTTTCTCGAGATTGGCGAAGCGCTCCGGCGTGTGCTGATCCATCGAAATACCAATCAGCGCCATCAGCGACAAGCCGAGCTTCTTTGCATCGAGCAAGGCGCGATAGCCGGTGATCAGGCCAGCCTCTTCCAGCGTGCGCACCCGACGTAGACAGGGTGACGGCGAGAGGCCGATGCGATCGGCCAGATCCTGATTGCTAATGCGGCCATCGCTTTGCAGAATTTCAAGAATTTGCCGGTCGTAGCGATCTAATTCCATTTTATTGCGCCAATTAAATAATTAACGCAATTATCAACCTAATTAACCAATTTTCAACCTATAAAACGCAAGCACCTGCCGGCTGCTATTCCTTAAAATTCTCCCATCGAATCCAGTATTCAGGAGCAGCACCATGATGCGCAATACCACCGCCAAGTACCATGCTTTTCCCCCGGTAAACCTTGTTGACCGCAACTGGCCGAGCCGCAGCATCACGAAGGCGCCGATCTGGATGAGCACCGACCTCCGCGACGGCAATCAGGCGCCTTTTGAGCCAATGAATGCTGAAAAGAAGATGCGCATGTTCAAGACGCTCTGCGACATCGGCTTCAAACAGATCGAGATCGCCTTTCCCTCGGCCTCCGAAACTGAGTTCGGCTTCGTGCGCGGCTTGATCGAAGGCGGCCACATTCCCGATGACGTGACCATAGAAGTTCTCACCCAGGCCCGCGAGCACCTCATTCACCGCACCTTCGAATCGCTCAAGGGCGCCAAGCAGGCCATCGTCCACGTTTATAACGCCACCTGCAAAACCTTCCGCGACAACGTATTCGGCATGAGCAAAGCAGAAGTTGTAGCGATGGCGGTCGATGCCGTGCGCCTTATGCGCCAGCTTGCCGATGAATTGGAAAAATCGTCCGGAACCAAAATCACGCTCGAATACAGCCCGGAGTTATTCACCGCCACCGAGCTCGATTTTGCCAAGGAAGTCTGCGATGCCGTCACCGCCGCCTGGGGCGCCACACCCGAGCGCAAGGTTATCCTCAACCTCCCGACTACCGTCGAAATCGCCACACCCAACATCTACGCCGACCAGATCGAGTGGATGCACAAGAACCTCGCCCGCCGCGATAGCGTCATCATCAGCCTCCACCCGCACAATGACCGTGGCACCGCAGTCGCTGCCGCCGAACTCGGCCTCATGGCCGGTGCCGATCGCGTTGAAGGCTGCCTTTTCGGCAACGGCGAGCGCACCGGCAACGTCGATCTCGTCACCCTCGCCCTCAACATGTACACCCAGGGCGTCGATCCGCAGCTTGATTTCTCCGACATCAATGCCGTCGCCCGCACTTTTGAACACTGCACCCAGCTCCCGATCCACCCACGCCACCCATACGTTGGGGATCTCGTTTTCACGGCCTTCTCCGGCTCCCACCAGGACGCCATCAAGAAGGGGTTTTCTGCTCAAAAGGCAGATGAGCAGTGGTCTGTGCCCTACCTCCCGATTGACCCGGCCGATGTGGGCCGCAGCTACGACTCGGTGATCCGCGTCAACAGCCAGTCGGGCAAGGGCGGCATCGCCTACTTGATGGAAACCGAGCACGGCGTCGTCATGCCGCGCCGTTTGCAGGTTGAATTCTCCGGCGTTGTCCAAAAACACACCGACGAACATGGTGGCGAAGTGACGGCAGACGACATCTGGAACATATTTTCCAGCACCTATCTCGAGTCGACCGCACCGATTCACTATCGCGAGCATCATCTCTTCGAGCACGGCAGTGCGCAAGGCATCCGTCTCAGCATCGACATCGACGGCACGCCGCACATCCTCAACGGCGAAGGCAACGGGCCGATCAATGCCGCAGTCAACGCCTTGAAATGCGCCGGCATCAACATTCAGGTGCGCAGTTACGAGGAACGCTCGATGACGCCCATCGGTGAAGACGGCAATGCCCGCGCCTGCGCCTTCATGGAAATCGCCGGCAAGAACAGTGGCGAATGTTATGGCGTGGGCGTCGATAGCAACATCGTCACCGCCTCGCTCAAAGCCTTGCTCAGCGGCGCCAATCGCCTCACGGCCGGACAGCTCAGTGAGCCGTTGAATCAGGCAGCCTGAAGCAAACCCCAAACCCTTGCCTTAAAAACGCACAAAAACAGTGCAAGGGTTTGAATATTTTGGTATTTCCTTGCCATCGGATTGCCAGCGGCGTAAGATTGCAAGGCTAATTTCAAGATATTCAACAGCATCGTTCTGCCCCGAGAAATACCGTTTCCTGGGAGTCAAAGCGGCATCACTTCAGGGAATACATGGTTCGCATCCAGTTTGCAATTGATCTTCAGTATGAATTGACCTTTTCCGGCGCCGATTTCGTTTTCAATATCCACGCCGCCAAAACCGCCGCCCAGACCGTTCTGAGCGAGCAATTGCAGATCAGCCAGACCGTACTGACCACGATCCAGACCGACCCGTCGACCTACGCCAGCTATCTGCGCCTGACCGCCAACGCCGGCCCGCTGCATGTCGGCTACAAGGCCACCGTCGACATCAAACACCACATCGGCAACCCGGATGAAATCAAGGAAACCCCGGTTTCCCTCTTGCCGCTGTCAGCACTGACTTACATTTATCCCAGCCGCTATTGCCAATCAGACCGCCTCGGCACGCTGGCCGCCAAGGAATTCGGCGAAATGCCCAAGGGCTATCGTCGCGTTGAAGCGATCCAGAACTGGGTGCGCTCGCAAGTCACCTTCAAGGGCAACACCAGCAATTCAGCAACCTCGGCACTCGACACACTGACTGACCGCGTTGGCGTCTGCCGCGATTTCGCCCATTTGATGATCGCCATCTGCCGCGCCTTGAGCATTCCGGCGCGCTTTACCACCGGCATTGATTACGGTGCCGACCCAGCCCTCGGCCCGACCGACTTCCACGCCTACGTCGAGGTCTATCTCGACAAGCGCTGGTACATTTTCGACCCCTCCGGCACCGCTATCCCGATGGGTTTTGTTCGTTTGGGTACCGGTCGCGATGCGGCTGATGTATCCTTCGCCACTATTTTCGGCAGCGTCAACCCGCCGCCACCGCCGCTAATCTCCGTCAGCGCCATCACCGAAGCTGGTCGCCCGTGGGAAATGCCCCGCCACCGTCCGGAAGCGCTCTCGACAGATGTTGCGGTCGACGCCGTTTAAGCCCTAATTTTTTACAGGAGAAGTACCTTTGGCAAAAGAAGAACTACTTGAAATGCAAGGCGTCGTGAATGACGTCCTCCCCGATACCCGCTTTCGCGTTACGCTGGAAAATGGCCACGAACTGGTTGCCTACACCTGCGGCAAGATGAAGAAGAACCACATCCGCATTCTGGTCGGTGACAAGGTCACGCTTGAACTTTCGCCTTACGATCTGAGCAAGGGTCGCATCACCTTCCGTCACATCGAAAATCGCGGCACCGGCTCACCGGCTCCGCAGCGCCGCCGCTACTAAGCTGGCTGGCGACGACCCGGGCGAAACTGCCAGGTGTCGTCGTAGTACGCAGGGTCTTCGTTCTCGGGCACGACCCCGGGAATGCCCAGCAAGGGCAAGGGCTGGAAATCGCGTGGCCGGGCAAAATGCCCGCTCGCAAAATCAGACGCCAAAAGCTTGTCGACCGCAGCAATCTGCGCCTCCAGTGGCAATTGCAGCCACTTTCTGTCGACCTCATAGAGGACAGCTTTGGCGGTCAGGCCACGGTAGGGCTGGAGCAAGGCTTCGTAAGTGGCATGGCCAAAAACAACGAAGCGCATATTGCGTTCGACTTCAGCACGACGCTCGACAAAAAGCTGCCGCCACTGAAAATCGCGCAGTAGTGCCAACAGTTCAGGATTGTCCGAAAGCACGGCAATCCCGCATTCATCGAAGTGGGTCAGCACATCGCGCACCGTCCCGCGCGGCTCTCCGCTGCCGCTCATCGCGCCGACATGACGGGCGCTGACGGCATTCTTGGTCAGCGGGAAAGCGAACCAGACCAGTGCGTTGAAGAAGTCATGCCAGTTATCCGGGCGCGTTTCAACCTCGCCGTTCTCCCAGATACGACACTCATAGGCGAGACCGTCAGCTTGCGGCGGCACAAAGCGCAGCCGCTTTCCACTATTGGTAGCAATCGGGAATTGTTCAGCCAGTTCGGCCACGGCTGCACTATCTGGCCGCGCCGGGAGCTGCTCCAGCCAATACCGCAAAGGATCAAACAGCGGCAGGGCATACGGCGAAGCCACGGTCACTCGACAGCCGGCGCGGCCTCGCCCTCTTCCTTGACGAAGACCAGTTCACCCTTCTTTTCGCGGAAAATACCCATCAGCTTGCCCATGCCCTCAGCCGGCTCCTCGGTCATCTTGACGAAATTGACGCAGTTTTGCGTCTCCGTCGCGTACATGCGCTTGCCAGCCTTGACGATAAAGGCGCCGGACGGCACCTGATAGATTTCCACTTTGGTATTGGGCGTTCCCAGCCCCATGCTGTGCCGGCGCATACAGGCTGGCATGCGGGAAACCACAAGATAGAGTTCAATCTTGCTGTCCCAGAAATAAGGCTGTTCGCGAATCAACGACAGCACATGTTCCCTTGTATTGTCGATTTCATAGGTCGCGCCATCGTTCACACAGGCAGTGAGCAAAGGTAGTGTCAGCAGCGAGAGGAGGAGATGACGCAGGCGCATGATCATTTTTCTCAGAGCATTTTCCAGGACAAGGTTTCGCCGGCACGCAAGGGAACGATGGTGTCAGCCGCGATGTAGGAATACTCCGCCGGCACCGTCCAGTTTTCCTTGGCCAGCGTTATCGTCCCACTATTGCGTGGCAAGCCGTACCAGTCGGGGCCATTAAAACTGGCGAAGGCCTCAAGTTTATCCAAAGCCCCCGCCGCCTCAAAAGCTTCTGCATAAAGCTCGATAGCGGCATAGGCGGTGTAACAACCGGCACAACCGCAGGCCGCTTCCTTGGTTTGTTTGGCGTGCGGCGCCGAATCAGTGCCAAGGAAGAATTTTGGATTGCCGGAAACGGCTGCCGCGACCAGCGCCTGGCGATGCGTTTCGCGCTTGAGCACCGGCAGGCAATACCAGTGCGGGCGCACGCCGCCCTGGAAGATCGCGTTGCGGTTGTAGAGCAGATGGTGCGCCGTAATCGTCGCTGCTACGGTCGACGGCGAATTGGCGACAAATTCTGCGGCGTCCCTGGTCGTGATGTGCTCCATGACCACTTTCAACCTCGGAAAGCGCTGGATCAGCGGCTGCAAAACAGTATCGATAAAGACTTTTTCGCGGTCAAACAAGTCAATTCTGGCGTCTGTCACTTCACCATGCACCAGCAAGGGCAAGCCGACACGTTCCATTTCGGCAAGCACATCGTAGGCTTTGGCGATGTCAGTCAGACCATCATCGGAATTGGTCGTCGCGCCTGCCGGGTAAAGCTTTACCGCTTTGACGAAACCGGAAGCCGCCGCCCTGGCAATCTCGCTGGCCGGGGTGTTGTCCGTCAGATAAAGCGTCATCAGCGGCTCGAAACTGGCGCCAGCCGGCAGTGCGGCGACAATACGGTCACGATAGGCCTGTGCCCGTTCAACGGTCGTTACTGGCGGTTTCAAATTAGGCATGACGATGGCGCGGCCAAACTGGCGCGCGGTATGGGCCAGAACCGAGGCCAGCGCTTCGCCATCGCGCAAATGAAGATGCCAGTCGTCAGGGCGAGTCAAAGTAATTTGCATATTTTTCTTCCGAGAATTTTGCAAATTCTAACAGGCAGCCTTTCCCCGGTTGGTGACATGCAAGCGAATCAACTTGACCAGCAGATCAGGATCAATCGGTTTGGCAATGTGCGCAACCATACCAGCGCTCAGGCAACGCTCGATTTCCTCACGGAAAGCATGTGCAGTCTGAGCAATGATCGGCAGATCGGGCGCCAACTCCAAGATGCGCCGGGTCGCTTCGTAACCGTCCATCTCCGGCATTTGCACATCCATCAGGACGATGTCGTAGGCGTCGCCCCCGTCCTGCAGAATGCGCTCGACCGCCTCCCGGCCATTGCTTACCATCACGACGCGTGCGCCGTCTTCGCGCAGGTTTTCTTCGAGTATTGCCTGATTGATCGGTTCATCCTCGGCACACAGAAAGGAAATACCGGCTAGTGGCCTGGCGTTGACCAAGTCGTCACCGATGCTGACCGGCGAAGCTTTCGTTGCCAATGGCAGCGCCGCCACGTAAGGCAAATAGAATTCAACGGTACTGCCTACACCAGACTGACTGTGCACCGTAATGCGCCCGCCCATCAGATCAAGAATACGCTTGCTGATCGCCAACCCCAGGCCAGTGCCACCAAAACGCCGGGTAGCTGAGGCATCGGCCTGCTGGAACGGACTGAACAACTCGCCGAGTTGAGTTTCACTCATGCCGATCCCGCTATCCTCCACCTTGAAAACCAGTTGCTCATGCCGCCGCGTTACCGACAGGCTAACGCTGCCCTGCTCGGTAAACTTGATGGCATTGGTTAGCACATTGAGCAACACTTGGCCGATACGCAACGGATCGCTAATACAGCTCACTGGCAAATCAGGGGCCAGCGTGACGCGAAGATCAAGCTGCTTAGCCTCGGCGCGATCGCGGACCAGATCCAGCGTACGACCAATGACATCGGCAAGATTAACTTCAGTTTGCTCGATCGCAAGTTTGCCAGCCTCAATCTTGGAGAAGTCGAGAATATCGTTGATGACCCCAAGCAAGCGCGTACCGGAAGCGACAATTTTATTGAAGGCACTCAGCGCCTTTTCGGGATTTTGATAGTGACGCAGGCCGATCTCGGCAAAACCGAGAACGCCATTGAGCGGCGTACGAATTTCGTGACTCATGTTGGCTAGAAATTCACTGCGCACCCGCGCCAGATTTTCTGCCGCAATCAAGGCCCGCTCCCGGGCCTGCGCCGCAGCCCGCTGCTCGCTCATATCAACAAAACTGATGACGGCCCCGGTGGTATTACCCTCCAGAACCATCGGGTGAATAGCGTACATGACGGGAACCGGATGGCCATCGGCGTGCCAGTAAACTTCATTATCGACACGCACCTCCTCGCCAAGCAACAAGGCGTTATGGCTGGGGCACTCGCTCTCCGGATAAGGTGAACCATCGGGTTTGCTGTGATGAAATTGCGCATGGCCATGGCGACCAATCACCTCTTCGGCACGATAACCAAGCAATGCGCAGGCAGCAGGGTTAATGAAGGTGATGACGCCACTGCGGTCGACGCCATAAAGCCCATCAGCACTTGATTCCAGGATATGGCTGGCGCGCGCCTCGGTTGCCATCAATTCAGCGGTTCGTTGCTGCACCAGTTCTTCAAGGTGGTCATGGTGCAGCTTCAATGCCGCTTCGCGCTTCTCTGCCTCAGCCAGCAAACGCAGCAGAAAGCCGCCAAGAACCAGTGAGAGCAGCAGAAAACCAGAGGCTAGCGCCGAAGTCATATAGACCTCGGTACGCCAGTTACTCAGATAGTCATCACTGGAAACGCCCACATTGACAATCATCGGTCCGACCGCCAGACGACGCAGACTCAAGGTGCGATCGACCCCATCTGGCGTCGCAGCGGTGTGATAAGTCGCCGCCGACACGCCGGAATCCAGCAGCTCAGTGAGTTCCCTCGAGAGTTTTTTGTGCCCTACCTGATCGAAGGACTGCCCCGGCTTGGCGGGGAAGCGGGCGACCTGACCATAGTCGGCGTCACGCAGCACCACGGTCCCATGCGGGCCAACGTCGTAACCGGCAAGAATTTTCTCGAAATGCGAGAGGGCAATCGGAGCCGAGATCAGGCCGGCGAAACGACCATCCGGATAGTTGTAGCGCTGCGAAAAGCCGACAATGTATTGCTTGGCAACCCGCCCCATGCGCGGCTTTGTCACCTGCAGCAGATGATCAGCATGATCACGGTGATACTGGAAATACTCACGATCGGCCCAACTGACGCCATCGGCCTTGACAACCCCCTTGCCCAGGACAACCAGGCCATCGGCATTGGCCACACGAATCGACTCGAGTTCGGGCAAACGCCGCTCGTGCGCAGCGAGAAATGCCGTCATTGCGGCTTCATCTATACCTTTGGCTGCCAGTTGTCGCTCAAGCTCGTCGGCGACCGTACGCAAGGCCAGATCGACTTTTTGTATGCTGGCCGAGAGGGTCTGATCGACGGCGCTGGCGACGGTCTGGCTAATCGTCACCGCCCGCTGCTCGTATTGCTCCCGGCTCTGCGACAAAGACAGAGCTGACAGGATGAGCACCAGCAGATTGGAGCAAAACAAGCCTACGATCAGCAAAGAACGCATTTGTGCGCCAGACTTCGGCAACTTTTGATTCGACATTGTCCGCCAGCCCTTGAAGCCTCGCCCCGGCGACGCAGAGATGTCGCCTCCCTTTAATATTTAGCTATTCTGGGCTCAATTTTACGCCTTTTGGCATACGGCGCGTTTATTCCTTGAGTGCCAGGGCCCGCTCATAAAGGGCATTTTTGGCCGCGCCAGTGATCGCTGAAGCCAGCTTGGCCGCCTGCTTGACCGGCAAACCATCGGCCAGGAGCAATTTCAAAACACGCTCGCCTTCGCCATCTTCGGCATCGGCGGGCGCACCGGAAACCATCAGGACGAATTCACCGCGTTGACGATTGCTGTCTTCCTTCAGCCACTCAAGCGCCACGGACAGCGGGCAGGAGTGAATTGACTCGAACATTTTGGTCAGTTCGCGGCCAATAACCAGTGTGCGTTCGCCAAGCACCGTGGCGAGATCGGCAACAGTTTCCAGAACGCGATGCGGTGCTTCGTAGAAGACCAGTGCGTAAGGGTGTTCCGCCAGTTCCTCCAGCACCTGGCGGCGCTGGCCGCCCTTGCTCGGCAGAAAACCGTAAAACAGGAAATGCTCGTCGAGCAGGCCGGAGCCGGAAAGTGCCGTCGTCGCCGCACACGGGCCAGGCAAGGGAATAACTTTGCAACCAGCGGCGCGCACGGCAGCCACAATGCGCGCGCCGGGGTCGGAAATACCCGGCGTACCGGCATCGGAAATCAGCGCCACCGCTTCGCCGGCCTGCAATTTCTCGACGATGCGCGCGGCGGCTTCATGTTCGTTGTGCTGGTGCGCCGGTATGGTACGTGCCTGAGCGCCCAGTTGCTTGAGCAAGGGGCCGCTGTGGCGGGTGTCTTCAGCTGCCACCCAGGGCACGGTACGCAAGATTTCTTCGGCGCGCCGCGTCATATCGGACATATTTCCGAGCGGCGTCGGGACAACATACAATGGTGCGGATTCTTCCGTCATTTTATCGGCATGCAAACAAAGAGCCACGATACCACCACCGCACGCGGGCGCGAAGCTGAAGCGCTGGCAGCGCGTTATCTGGAATGTTGCGGTCTACGCGTTGTGGAGCGCAATTTTTTGGTGCGTGGCGGCGAGATCGACCTGATTTGCCGTGATGGCAAGACGCTGGTTTTCGTCGAAGTCCGCCTGCGCAGCCGTAGCGATTTTGGTGGCGCCGGCGCCAGCATCACCGTTACCAAACGCCGGCGCATCATTCTCGCCGCCCGCCACTATCTGGCCGGCAAGCCGGAATGCGATTGCCGTTTCGATTGCGTGCTGCTTGATGGACTCGATGAAGAGCGGATTGAATGGATCAAAAATGCGTTTTCTGCTGACGATTAGCCTGGCATTTTGGCTAGCCACCGCGCAGGCCGAAAGCGTGCGCATGCTGGTGCAAAGTTCGCCGCTGGCTGGAAGCCAGTATTACGCCGTTGGCGAACAGTGGCGGGAAATGCAGGTTGGCGATCATCTTGATCTGATCCGCGAGCCAGAGAATCGCCACGACCACAATGCAATCCGCGTTGAGTGGCGTGGCCACAAACTGGGCTACGTACCGCGCGCCGAAAACCGGGCAGTGGCGGCGGCAATGGATCAGGGCGACAAGCTCGTTGCACGCATCGCAAAACTCAGCGAACACCCAAATCCGTGGCGCCGAGTCGAGTTCGAGATCTACGTCGACCTGTGATGTAGAATGGTTTAATTATTGGCCCCAACCTGCTGAAAAATATGGACCTCATCGCTCGCATCACCAAGAACTTCGAAGACAGTGCCCACACCAAACTCGATGCCATCGAGATGATGGCCGCACCGATTGCGGCAGCCATTGAAACGATGACTGGCAGCCTGATCAACGGCGGCAAGATTCTCGCCTGTGGTAACGGCGGCTCGGCGGGTGATGCCCAGCATTTTGCCGCTGAGCTGATCGGTCGTTTCGAGGCGGAGCGTCAGGAACTGGCGGCCATTGCGCTGACCACTGACAGTTCGATTCTGACCGCCGTCGGTAACGACTACGGTTTCAATTTTATTTTCTCCAAGCAGGTGCGCGGTCTCGGCCATGCCGGCGACGTGCTGCTGGCGATCTCCACCTCGGGCAACTCGGGCAATGTCATCGAAGCGATCAAGGCAGCGCACGAAGCCGACATGCGCGTCATTGCCCTGACCGGCAAGGGCGGCGGCCAGATGGGCGAAATGCTCAAAGAAGACGATATTCACCTCTGCGTACCGGCCGACCGGACGGCGCGCATTCAGGAAACCCACCTGCTTACTATCCATTGCATTTGCGATGGCATAGACGCTCTATTACTGGGAGTCGAATGATGCAAAAATTCAAACTGAGCCTGGCTGCAGCCGCCTTGATTACCGTCCTGCCAATGCTTCAAGGCTGCGTCCCGGCAGTGATTGCCACCGGTGCCGCAGTTGGCGTGATGACTGCCAATGATCGCCGCTCAGCCGGCGTTCAGACCGATGACGAAACCTCGGAATGGAAAGCCGCCCAGCGGGTGCCAGAAAAATTCAAGGCTGGCTCGCATCTCAATTTCACCTCGTACAACCGCCGTTTGCTGATTACCGGCGAAGTATTTACTGAAGAAGCCAAGTCCATCATCGGCGAGGAAGCCGGCAAGGTTGAAGGCATCAAGGCAGTATTCAACGAAATAGCCGTTGCCCCGGTCTCTCCGCTGGGCAACCGCAGCAATGACAGCTATATCACCTCCAAGCTCAAGGCCAGACTGGTAGATTCCAATCAAGTCTCGGCCAATCACATCAAGGTAGTCACCGAAAACACCGTGGCTTACCTGATGGGCATCGTCACCGAGCAGGAAGCCAAGGTTGCGGTACAGATCGCGCGTACGACAGATGGCGTACGTAAAGTAGTCAATCTGATGGAAGTGCTGCCTGATGCCGATATCAAGCGTATCGACAGCACCACCCCGGGTGGCACGCGGACACCGCCCCCATCGACGGCCCCGGTGGAAACTCGCTAATCTGAAACAAGCCAAATAAAGCAGGAGCAGAACATGAATCTTGAAAAAGTAATTTTTGGGTTTTTCATTGTCCTCGCTGCCACGTTGAATTTTGGCTTTTTCATTGGCGATATTGAGCGTCCCGAACTCCATAATATTTACGAACTGGCTGCGGCCCTGGTCGTCAGCCTGATCGCCACCGCCCTCAAATTTGGCGACCGCACCCAGATCGGCGCCATTCACCTGTCGACCAGCTTGGTTGCCGATCTCCAGTTGATTGCCGCCGCCATTACCTGGGGCGCTGCGGTACACATCACCGGTGTCGGCATGACGCCGCATGTCACCTCCAGCGTGGTTTCGCTCTCTGGCGGAGCACTATTTGCCAACGTGGTATCGGTCATCATCCTGATTATTGAAACTGTGATGATGCGCCGCTAAAGCGGAGCCTGTTGCGGTGAACAGCGCATTCTTCCTCGTTTTACGGCGCATGCGTGCGCCGATCATCGTGCTGATCGTCATCTACGCGATCTCGGTAATCGGCCTGACCCTGGTGCCCGGCGTCGACGCCGCAGGCAAGGTTGCCGCCCCGCTCAGCTTTTTCCACGCCTTTTACTTCATCAGCTACACCGCAACCACCATCGGTTTTGGCGAAATTCCCAACGCCTTTTCCGACGCCCAGCGAATGTGGGTGACTATCTGCATCTACCTGACTGTCATCGGCTGGTCCTACTCGGTCATAACCCTGATCGCCCTGCTCCAGGACAAGGGCTTTCAGAATACACTGACCACCAATCGCTTCAGCCGCCGCGTTCGCCAAATCAAGGAACCTTTCTACCTGGTCTGTGGTTGTGGCGAAACCGGCAACCTGATTTGCCGCACCTTTGACCGAACCAACCAGGCCTTTGTCGTCATCGAGAAAGATGAACTCCGGGTTCAGGAACTCGATCTCCAGGACTTCAAAACCGACACCCCGGCACTGGCGGCAGATGCCCGCCAGCCTGACAACCTGTTGCTGGGCGGCCTCAGACACCCCAAATGCCGTGGCGTGTTGGCGACGACCAATGACGAAGAAAGCAACCTCGCCATCGCCATTGCAGTCCGCCTGCTCAATCCGAACATTCCGGTCATCGCCCGCGTTCGCAGCAGCGCCGTTGCAGCCAACATGGCATCGTTTGGTACCGACCACATCATCAATCCTTTCGATCGATTTGCCGAACACCTGGCCATGGCCGTCGCCGCCCCCGAACGCTTCCGCTTGATCGAACTGCTCACCAGCCTGCCGGAAACCCCCATGCCGGCACCCCATCGCCCGCCTCATGGCCACTGGATACTGTGCGGCTACGGCCGTTTCGGTCACGCGATAGCCAGCCGTCTGCAAGCAACCGGCATCAGCCTGACCATCATCGATCCCAAAGCCCCGGATGCCGACCAAAGCATTGTTGGTGACGGCACCGAAGCGCGCACTTTGTTACAAGCGGGTATCGCCAGCGCTGGCGGAATAATCGCCGGCACCGACAATGACGTGAACAACCTCTCGATTGCAGTCACTGCCCACGAAATCAACCCGGCGCTTTTCGTTGTCGCGCGCCAGAACCATACCTCCAACAGCCCGCTGTTCAACGCCTACGGTGCAGACTTCACCATGGTGCACAGCCAGATCGTCGCTCAGGAATGTGTCGCCATACTTACAGCGCCATTACTGGCGCGTTTTCTTGAGCAACTGCACGGCAAGGATGAAACCTGGAGCCATGCGCTGGTTGAGCGCCTGCAAGCGGTCTGTGATGGACTGACGCCTGCAGTCTGGGACATCAAACTGAACATTTCCGAAGCTCCTGGCGCCTACAAGGCTTTGATGCACGACCAGCGCTTCACGCTGTTCGACATCCTGCGTGATGGCACCGACCGCAGCCAGCTCCTGCCGGCCGTAGTGCTACTGATTGAGCGTGCCGAGCAAATTTTCCTGCTGCCTGACGGCAACTTTCCTCTGGCCGCTGGTGATCAGTTATTGCTGGCCAGTTCTCTGGCGGCACAGCGCAACTTTGAATTTACTGTGCGCAACGCCAACGAACTTGATTACGTCCTGAGTGGCCAGGAAGAGTCAGGAAGCTGGCTATGGCACCGTCTATGCGGGGGAAAGCCCGCCAAAACAACCAGAACCACACTTTAGCCACAACCCAATGAAATCGCCAAAACAAGCGCTTACCGACCCTAAGCAGGGGAGAAATTATCTTTTAAACTCAAAGGCATGTCGTCAATTTTAAATGGCGCCAAGCGGCACTGTCTGGTACACTGAGCGGCTTGATTCGGTTCGACCTGAGTTGTTTCAGCCACTACTGATGATTGTTAACCCGCTGTAACCAAGATGAAAACTAGCCCAATGCACCCGGTTGGGCTTTTTGTATTTTGGCAATGGTTTCGGCGCTTAACCACCAACAGCCAAATTCTTTGAGGTAATCAATATGCACACCACCCCCATCCTTCAGCACCTCAAGAAGTACGGCCAGCAAATGGATTCAGAAATCGCAGCAGCCACCGGGATTGCATTGCCCAGCGTACACGCATCCTTGCAGGAACTGGCTGATCAGGGCGAAATCTCGCGCTGTAGTGTGACCCGCTTCCACAAGGGCCAGCCAATTGTAGGGATTCAGTGTCGTGTGCGCGGTTATGCACCACCAGCCGCTCCTGGCAGAAAGCCTGGCACCCCAAGCTAGGCCTGGATTGCGAATACGGTCCGGCGCTCGATACGTCAACTCGCAGACGGCGCCGCCCCCTCATTCACTAACCGATTGCGCCACACTCTGTGGACTAGCGCCCCCAGTTACCATGACAAAAAATCTCAATTACACCGTAACCGAAAACGCCGAGGGTATTTTCATCGCCCACTGCGTTGAGCTGGATATCGAGACTGATGGTTACAGCGCAGATGAAGCGGTGGCCAATCTGCGGGAAGCGCTCGAGCGCTTTCTCGATGACCCCTATCATCGCTCAGCCCTAGAGTGACAATCGGGCAGGCAGAAAGAGCACCTGGCGCCTGAGTGCCCAGTCAGGCAGCCATCACCCGCCGCAAGCCACGCATCAGTGAGCCGATCGCCGGCAATTTCATGTACAGCTCTTCACCGGTATCCCAGTAGTCGCGGTGAAAATTGACCTTGCCGTCGACGTCAAAACGCAGGTGTGAGACACCGCGCATGATTTGGGTCTGGCTCCTGCCCCACAGCTTGAGCTGAAAATTGAATTCCCAGATCAGCATCGCGCCATTTTCGGCGACGATGCTTTCGCTAACCACGAAACGCGGTTCGCCGACCTGGGTAAACATGTGGGTAAAGATGCGCTGAATTGGTGCCAGACCGCGTACTTCATTGAACGGGTCCTTGAAGTAGGCATCAGCACTGTAGAACTCGGGAAAGCGCGCGACACTTTCCGGCGAAAGCTCATGGTAGAACTGGATCAGTGACGCCAGGGACATCTCAACCTCCGGTCGTGCGACGAATCAAGGGGAAGTACCAGGCGTAGGGAAGCAGCGCCATGAACTTCATGAAGCGGGTAAAACGCTTGGGAAAATGGATTTCAAATTTTCCGGCTTTAAAGCCGTCGACCGCAGCAATTGCCGCCGCTTCCGGGGTCATCAACGCCGGCATCTCAAAATCATTCTGCGCCGTCAGGCGGGTAGCGACAAAGCCGGGATTGATCACCCAGACGCCAATGTTTTTCGGCGCGAGATCAAGATGCAGGACTTCGGCAAAGTGAATCAGCGCCGCCTTGCCCGGCCCATAGGCGAGCGCCTTGGGCAGGCCGCGATAACCGGCAACGCTGGCGACAAAGGCGATGCCGCCGCCGGCCGGCAAATGGGGGAGGACGCTGGCGGTCAAACGCATGGCGGCCAGAAAATTCACTTCGATGACCTTCTCGGCCTTGGCCAGATCGAAACTGTCGGCACGCATCGGCACATAGTCGCCGGCCAGATAGATGACCAGATCGATAGCGCCCCAGGCCGCCAGCATCCGGTCGCGCGCCGCGGCGAGGCTGTCGCTGGCCGTTGCATCGCAGGGCAGGATCAGGGCATTGGCGACATTCAGCGCCTGCAGTTTGTCAGCATTACGCGCCGAAAGTGCCAACTGCGCACCGCGCCTGGCCAGTTCATGCGCCAGCGCGGCGCCGATGCCGCTCGAAGCGCCCACCAGCCAGACCCGCTTGCCCTTCCAGCCGGTAATTTTCGGGTTCATCGCTTGACGAAGCTCAAGGTGACCTCGCCCAGATTGAAGCCCCACTTGCTCATGTAGGAGCGGTTGAGCATGACTTTGTCGTCGATCAGGAACATCCAGTCGTCAAAATCGACATGGTAGGTTTTGCCATCGACCGGCAAGGCCATCACATAGCGCCAGCGCAGCGCATTGCCGGAGACTTCGCCGAGTGCTTCGCCGACGACATCATCAGCCTTGCCGATGTAGCGCCCGTCGGCCTGTTTGGTCAGCGTCCACACGCGGCGCGAGGTGGTGCCATCCGACCATTTGAAATTTTCATCAAGCACGCCGGTATCGCCGGTCCATTTGGCATCGAGCACTACGTGAAAGCGCTTTTTCACTTCCCCCGAGCGGCCCTGAAACATGCCCCAGCCATCGAGCGTACCGTTGAGATAGGTTTTCAGATCAAGGGTCGGCTGTTCAGCCTTGTATTGCTCGACCCCGGTCGAGGCGCAGGCCGAGAGGCCGAGGGTAAAAGCAGCAGCAAGCCATAGTTTCATCGTCAAATCTCCAGAGAATGGCGCCAGCGCCAGAGCAGAAAGCCGGCCAGCGTCTTGAAGGCGAGCGGCAGCAGGGCATAGGCAAAAATCAGTGCGGACAAACCGGTAGCGCCACCCGGCACATAACCGAGAAAGCCGAGCAAGGGTAATGAAAGCCCGGCGGCAAGCGCCAGGTTGAGCTTGGCGATGAAGTTCCAGACACCGAAACAGGCCCCCGCCTGGCCTTGACGCTCGCCAATATCAGCAGCAATTGCCGCCGGCAGGGTCAGGTCAGCGCCGAGGGCAAGGCCGGAAGCGAGACAGATGATGGCAAAGGGCAACAGGTCGCCACTGCTCAGCAGGCTGGCACCGGCGAAGGCCGCAATCGACAGTGCCATGGCGCAAGCCCAGGCAAAAACCCGCCCGCGCCGTGCGGCAATTTTCACCCACAGCGGCAGGCTGGCGGCCCCCGAAACGAAGTAGAGCGCCAGCAAGGGGCCACTCGCCGATTCGAGCTGCAGGACATCGGCGACAAAAAAGAGAAAGAGCGTCGCCGGCAAGGCGGCGGCGATACCGTTGGCGACAAAGACGGCGAGCAGGCGGCGGAACGGCTGGTCGCTGAGCACCCGGCGCAGGCTGGGCAACAATGGGGCAAGCGGCGCGCGCACGGCAACTCCGGCACCGACGCGGCTGAAAGTAACGAGGGCGGCGAACAGGAGCAGCGGCGGCAGTATCCAGGCCAGGCGCCCGACACCGTCAACCAGGTTGCTGGCGATCAGCGCCGGCAGGGCGGCGGCCAAAACAACGCCAAGCAGGCCAAAACCTTCGCGTGCTGCGGTCAACCGCGTTCTGAGGCCGGAATTTTCGCCGATGTCGGCGCCCCAAGCCTGATAGGCGACCGAAGCAGCGGAAAAACCAATGTAGGTCAGGGCCAGCGAACCGAGCAGCCACAACCCGGCTCCACTGGATGGTGGATTGAGCAGGGCAATAAAACCGAGGGCAAAGGGCAGCAGGGCGATGGCAACCATCTGTGGGCGCTTGACGCGATCCGCCAGCCAGCCCAGCCACGGATCGATGCCCGCATCGAGCAGGCGCGCACCCAGCAGAATGACGCCAAGCAGAGCCAGTTCCATGCCGGCCGCCTCGGCATAAAAACGCGGCACATGCACGTAAATGGGCAACGCAGCAAAGGCCAGCGGCAGGCCGAGCAGACCATAGGCGAGGACGCGGCCGGTGTTCATGCTTCAGCTCACCGGCTTTTTGAGCAGTCGGGCGCGCAGCTCGGGCGCACTGGTTCTGGCGTCGAGCCAGATGGCAAAAAAAGCGCGGGCAAAGGCAGGGTCGTCCACGCTGCCTATCAAGCGGTCGTTGTGGAAAAAACGCGCACCTTCTGGCAGATGCACACCGACGATGCGATCTTCCGGCTTGACGTCGGGAAATATCTCGGCCATGCGGGCGCCCCAGACTTTAAGCTGCGCCTCATCGGCAATTTTCAGGTTGCGAATTTCGCTGACACTGGCATCCGCAATCTTCAAGCCATCAAGATTACGTTTGTAAGTCAGGCCGAGCGCCAGCGGCGGTTTTTGCGCGTCGTCTCCTTTTGCCCACAGCGTTGCCTCATAGACAAGAAAACCCCAGCGCCGGAATTCGCCGGTACCCCAGCGCTGCAGACCGCTAAGCAGTGGCTCGAGGCGTGTAGTGGCCTGGGCGCTGGGCAAAAATGCCAGCCCGGCACAGGCCAGGAGAAAATCACGGCGTTGCATGATCAAGCTCGAAATGCACGACATCAACCGTCCCGGCCAGGAAACCGGCTTCGCAATAGCAGAGGTACATGCGCCACAGGCGACGGAAGGTTTCATCGAAGCCCTGGGCGGCAATCTGCGGCCAATTGGCCTCGAATGCACTGCGCCACTCGGCGAGGGTGCGCGCGTAATCAAGGCCAAAAGCGTATTCGCTGCGCACGGTCAGCCCCTGCTTGGCAGCAGCAGCGCGGAAGGCCGAGCGTGAAGGCAGCATGCCGCCGGGGAAGACGTGCTGCTGAATGAAATCGGTGCCCTTGCGGTAAGCGCCAAAGATGTCGTCGCGAATGGTGATGCTCTGGATCACCGCCCGGCCACCCGGCTTCAAGGCATTCTTTACCGTCTTGAAGTAGGTTGGCCACCAGCGCTCGCCGACCGCCTCGAACATTTCTATCGACACCACGTGATCATATTGATCACCGATGTCGCGGTAATCCTTGAGCAGCAAATTCGCTTCCGGCACGCGCTTTTGCGCCCACGCCAACTGCGCTGGCGACAGCGTGACACCGGTCGTTCTCAGTCCTTCGGCTACCGCCATTTCGGCGAAACCGCCCCAGCCGCAGCCGATCTCCAGCACGTGCTGGCCAGGCTCAGCCCCCACCCGACGCAGGATGCGACGATACTTGGCGCTCTGCGCGCTCTCCAGAGCACCATCATCCACCGCCCGATAAAGCGCGCTGGAATAACTCATGCTCGGGTCCAGCCACAGCTTGTAGAAATCGTTACCGAGATCGTAATGGGCCATGATGTTCTTGCGACTACCGGAGCGGCTGTTGCCATTCAGCCAGTGGCGGACACGCGCTGCCACCAGCGAAGTCCAGCGTCCGTAAACCGCTTGGCGCAGGGCATCGCGATTGTTCGCCAGCAGCGTCATGACGCCAGTCAGATCCGAGCTGTCCCAAGCGCCATCGATGTAGGCTTCGCACAAACCAATGTCGCCCTGCGCCAGAATCTGGCTGAACACAGCTTCATCATGCACGTGCATGCTGACGCCGTGCTCGCCCTCGCCAAACAGGCGGCTGGAGCCATCGGGCAGACGGATTTCGAGGCGGCCCGCTGCAATCTTTTCGAGCAGTTGGAAAACCAGCCGGGTGTCGCGTGACAGAGACGCCACCTGACGGTCGGCCTGACGCAGAGTCATGGTGCTGTTCATTTTGTCGATTCCTGTAGGGGTTGCGGTACGGTTTTGCCGAAGAAGGGAACGCCCTTGAGCCACAGCTTGAGGGCTTGCCAGTGGATGCGGAGCATCACGCCGGCAGTCAGAAAAGGCATGCGCAGGAAGGCACCGAGCAAGGTTTGGGTGCACCAGGCGCGCGCCTTGCCGGAGATGGCGGTGAGCAGCAGCTCGCCCTCGGCATCGTCGTAATCGATGCGCGCCAGCAGCACCGGCTTGTCGAAATAGAAACGGAAGCGATAGCCGCCTTCCACCTCGCAGAAGGGGGAGACATGAAACTGCTTGCTGGTCGTCAGCACCTGGCCGTCACGCAGCGCTGTGCCGTCCGGGTTATGCAGCAGATAGTTGTGACGTCCGCCGAAGGTATTGCTGACTTCAGCCAGCACAGCGATCAACTCACCGGTACTGTTACGGCAGAACCAGAAGCTGACCGGGTTGAAGACATAACCGAGCACGCGCGGGAAGCATTGCAGCATGATCTCGCCGTCGTCCGGCAGACCGCGTTCGCGCAGCAGGGACTGGATCCACGGCAGTAGCGGGCTGCCATCACGCGGGCCGTGATCCTTCTGATGAAAGCTCAGCAGATTGTTGCGGTCGACCGAAAAAATTGGCGATTTTCCTGCGCTCAGATCAGCCACCGGCATCTGCATATAGAACACCGGATAGACGAAGGCATTCTTTGCCGGGCGCAAGCGCCGGTGCATGACCTGGCCGATCAGCAGTTTGGGCAGGGTGGCCATGA
>CAXYZX010000020.1:0-24241 GCA_964293845.1 uncultured Dechloromonas sp. | reverse complement strand
CAGACCTTGCCTTGGCTGGGCATGGAGCCATCGGCATGAGCCTGCAGATCGACTTCGCGCCGAGCGTAAAAGCTCAGTCACCGCTGCGCCTAGGGCTAGCTTCCATCACGCTCGCCGTGATCCTCGGATTGGCTTGGTCTTTGAGCAACGAAACAGAGGCCGGCCTTCCGCCCAATCACACCCTGATGCCGGCGAACGAAGAAGTGCGCAGTATCAACAGCGCCATCGACGACCTCAATTTTCCCTGGCTAGCGGTGTTGAACGCCATCGAGAGCAGCGCCGATGACAGCCTGCGCTTTCTGCAACTCGATGCCGATGCCCGTGATGGCCGGATGACGATACAGGGCGAAGCACGCAACAGCCGGGCTGTGCTCGAACTCCCCGCCCGCCTGCGCAGCAATCCGGCTATTGCCGAAGCGCGCGTTATCAGCCAGAGCCCGGCCAGCAATACCGAGGCACGCAATTTTCCAATTCGCTTTGCACTCGAGGTGAAATTTCAGGCCGCGGAAGAAGAGCAACCATGAACTCAAATCCCATCAGCCTGCTTGATCTGCGCCTGATGCTCAGCCGTCAGCCACTCATGGCAATACTTTTCGGCGGCATTCTCGCACTGGCGGGGTGGCTGTTGACGCATCAAGCCGAGATCCAGCCCGTGATTATGGATAACTCGATTGATCCAGCCCGCATCGTTGCGGCTCAGCGCAATTTTCAAAGCATGCTGATACCGGCAGCAGAGCTCGCCAAGGCACAGCAAGCCATACTCGACAGCGCGGCTGAGCATCAACTGAGTGTCGGGCACGTCGAGTACACGCAGGAGGTTGAAGGCGGCGCCGGCTTTGCCCGGTCGACGATGAATTTCCCCCTAACCGGCAGCTATGGCGATATTCGCGCTTTCATCGACAGTGCCCTGGCTAGCCAGCCAGCCTTGTTGATTCGCCATCTGAGCATCCAGCGCGAAACAGCGACGGAGGAAAATTTTGCCCTCAAAGCGACGTTGACCGCGCAATTCCTGACCGGACGGCACTGAGATGAAAAACATACTGCTGGTTGTCACGCTGGCGCTCAGTCTGGTCATGCTCATGGGTGCCGAAAAGCCCGTGGTTGCCAGCAGTGAGTTTCCCAGCGCCCAGGAAACACCAAACACGCAGACGATACGCGCGCTCAAAAGGGCCAGTACAGAAAATAAGGCAGGAGCCGTCATTCGTGACCCATTTGCTTTACCGAACCAGGCACCAATGCCGACCGATCAGTCGACGGCGTTTAACGCGCCGACTCAGGTAAACCGGGCGCCATCGCTTCCCGCCTTTCAGATTTTAGGCAAACAGGAAGATGACGAAGGCTGGGCGGTTTTCATCAGCACCCCCGACAAGCCCGGCCAGGTCTGGGTGGTTCGTGAAGGGGAGGCCTTCAATGAAAACTTTCGGATCAGCAAGCTGGCGCCGCCACTGCTCGTCATTAAAAGCACGCGCAGCAGTCAAAGCCAGACCTTCAATATCGGGAAAGATGAAGAATGAAACATGAATCACCAAGACGACTGATAGCGCGTCTGTTCTGCGGCATTTTCTTCGTCAGCATGCTGGTTGGCTGTGCAACAAACTCGCCAGCGCTGCGTGAAAGTCAGGAATTGACGAGCCAAGGACGACTCGATGAAGCGCTTGTTCGCCTCGAAAATGCCTTGAGAGAGAACCCCAACAACGCTGAATTACGTCTGGCTGTGGCGCAGACGCGCGAAAGAATCACCTCCCGCCAGCTCCAGCAAATTCAGGCGCAGTTGAAACAGGACAGCCTCAAGCGCCAGCAGGAAGAGGCGCTACGCCCGGTCATCGCTGAAAAGACTGCCCCCACCGGCATCGACAAGCCGATCAACGTCGACTTCAAGGGGGCCACGCTGGCTCAGGTTTGCCAGGTGCTTTATCGCACTGCCGGCCTCAATTTCATTTTTGACAAGGATGTACCGCTCGACCAGCCTATCAGCATCACCCTGCGCCGTACCCCGGTGCGTGAGGTGCTCTCGCTGATCCTGCTTTCCCAGCAGCTCGAACAGCGCCCGATCAATGCTGATACGGTGATGATCTACCCCAACACGCCGAGCAAGGCGCGTGATTATCAGCCGCTGACGGTGCGCAGTTTTTACCTGACCAATATCGAAGCCAAGACTGCTGCTGCCACCCTGCGTACCATATTGAAAGCGCGCGATCTGGTCAGTGACGAAAAGCAGAATGTGGTGGTCATGCGTGATACACCCGAGGCCATCCGCATGGCAGAAAAGCTGCTCGCGGTGCACGACATGCCGGAGCCGGAAGTCATGCTCGAAGTCGAGGTACTGGAAGTCAAACGCAGCCGCTTGCTGGAGCTTGGCCTGCTGTGGCCGAGTTCACTGATGCTCACCCCGCTCGCGTCAACGGCAGGCAGCCCGGTGACACTGAAAGATCTACTCAATACGACCTCGGCCAGCCTGGCGGCCGCCGTGCCAACCTTCGGTATCAATGCCCGGGCCGAAAGCGGTGATACCAATGTGCTTGCCAACCCACGCATCCGCACCCGCAATCGTGAAATTGCCAAGATCATGATCGGCGACCGGGTGCCCAATATCAGCACCACCTCGACCGCAACCGGCTTCGTCGCCGAGTCGGTGCAATACATCGATATCGGCCTCAAACTGGATGTCCAGCCAACCATTTACCTCGACAACGAAGTGGCGATCCGGATCAACCTTGAGGTGAGCAATATCGCCGCGCTGATTCAGACCAAGTCCGGTACCCAGGCTTACCAGATCGGCACGCGCAATGCCTCAACAGTACTGCGCCTGAAGGATGGCGAAAATCAGGTTTTGGCTGGCCTGATCAGCGATGAAGAACGCTCTACCGGCAGAAAAGTACCGGGGCTGGGCGATCTTCCGATGTTGGGTCGCTTGTTTGGCAGCAAGCTCGATGAAGGGCAGAAAACCGAACTGGTTTTGTCGATCACGCCGCGTTTGATTCGCAACAACAAGCGCCCCGGCATCGAGTTGACCGAGTTCAGCATCGGCCCGGAATCGGCGATGCGCCCGCCAGCGCCAGACATGTCCTATTTCACCGAGGCCGTACCGGCAGCAACGCCGCCTGCGGCTCCCGCCGTTCGTCAATGAAATACCGGCGCGGCTTTACCTTGATCGAAATGATGGTAACCCTCGCCATCATCGCCGTACTCGCCACGCTGGTCGTGCCGATGGCGCAGATCAGTGTTCAGCGCAGCAAGGAGCAGGAGTTACGCCTTGCCCTGCGCGAAATCCGCAACGCCATCGATGCCTACAAACGCGCCAGTGACGAAGGCCGCCTGCCACGCGACAGCAACTCGAATGGCTACCCAGCCTCCTTGCAAATTCTGGTCGATGGCGTAGGTGACGACAAGCATCCCAAGCGGCAAAAAATCCGCTTTTTACGGCGTTTACCGCGCGATCCCATGTTTCCGGATACCTCAGTGGACCCCGAAAAAACCTGGGGCCTGCGCAGTTACACCAGTGAAGCCGGCGATCCCAAGGAAGGGTCCGACGTTTATGACGTCTATTCCCGCTCGCCGCTACCTGGCCTGAACAGTGTGCCGTACAAGGCCTGGTGATGGCGCGCGGATTTACCCTCATTGAACTGCTGGTCGTGCTGGCTATCGTCGCCTTGCTCTCGACCCTGGCCATGCCGCGCTATACCCAATACGTCGAGCGCCATCGCGAAACGGTCCTCGCCGAAAACCTGCGCCTGACGCGCGATGCGCTGGAGCAGTTCCATGCGGATCGCGGCCGCTATCCCGATTCCCTTGATGAGCTGGTGACGCGCCGCTATCTTAAAAATATGCCTTTTGATCCCATCCTCGAAAGCAATCGTCACTGGCTGGTGAGCGAGCCAGCGCCGCCCAGTGAAGGAAAAGTAGCTGATCTGCACAGCGCTGCGCCCGGCCTTGGGCGTGATGGTCGTCGCTTCGCCAGTTGGTGACTCATGCGCTCCCGACAACGACAAACCGGCATGATCTACGTCGCACTATTGTTGGCCGTCGCCTTGATGGGTGGCCTCTCGGCGGTTGGCCTTAAAGTTGCACAAACCCTGCAACAGCGCAGCGCAGAAGCCGAGTTGCTGGCTATCGGCCTGGAATTTCGCAATGCGCTGCAGTCTTACGCCGAGGCAACGCCCAACGGCCTGCCCAACACGCCGGCAGCGCTGGCGGAACTGCTGCGCGACCCGCGCAGCCCCGGAGTCATTCGCCACTTGCGCCGCCTCTATCACGACCCATTCACGGGGAAAGCTGAATGGGGCATTGTTTGCGGCCCGGACCAGCGCATCTTCGGCATACACAGCCTGAGCAACACGCCAACATTCAAGCGCGAGAACTTCCCGGTTGAACTGGCAGCACTAAGCGGCAGTCTACGCCATGTTGATTGGGTTTTCGCAATTGCTGCTTTGCCTGAGTCACAGCAAGCTGACAAGGCCGCTCAAATTTTCTCACTCAAGTAACTGAGTTCAAAACCATGAAAAACATCTTCTCCAGCTCCTGCAAGATGGTTTTGAAATCGCATAAAACGCTCAGTTACAAGTTGCTACAGTACCGCCAAGTTTTGGGTGGTATCTATCGAATAGGTATAAACGTAAGGAGATCAGAAATGAAAAAGTCATTTACCGTCCTTGTTTGCTGCTGCTTTCTGGCTGGTGGAGCGCTCGCTGATGGAGGTGTGATCGACAAAACTGGCTCAGCGCTCGAACGAGGAGCCGAAGCGACTGTTCACGGTATTAAACGTGGGGTAGAAGCGATGGGTAACGGCATTCAGCGTGGTGCCGAAGCTGCCGGTCATGGAATTGAAGTCGGACTATCGGCAGCCGGTCGTGGAATCAGGACTGCTGCGGAAGCAACCAGTAGGGCTTTGCACAAGGTGGCAGAAAAAGTCAGTCCGTCGTCTGAAGGTTGAATTGGGGCAAACCCATTTTTCCAGTCATGCGGGCGATCTTGCCTGACGCCAAAAATCTATTTCGCCACGAAGAAAGCAGTGAACTGCTGTGGTTGCTGAACGAGGTCTGCCAGCGTGTACTCGTCCAGTTTGCTGTAAAAAGCCTCGAATGAACTGACCAGAATGGCGCTGAGGCGGCAGGCTGGGGCAATCTTGCATCTTACTGGTGCATCGGCGAGGCATTCGACAATGGGTGAGTTCCCCTCGCTACTACGAATGACCTGCCCCAGTCTGATTTCACCCGGCTCTCTTGCCAGACGAATACCGCCGCCCTTGCCCCGTACCGACTCAACGATGCCCGCCCGAGCCAACTGGTGCACGACTTTCATCAAGTGGTTTTCGGATACTTCATAAGCCGCCGCTATTTCGGGAATGGTCGCCAATCGATCACGCTCATTGGCGAGATACATCAGAACACGCAGCGTGTAGTCAGAAAATACAGTCAGTTTCATTGCCCCAGCCCCCGCACACAAGATGTGCCGAATAGTTTGCTTTATTAAATCACTAGCGCTACGATAAAGATGTATTAATTTTACTGCTTTAAAACCATCATGACCACTTCCGAAACGCAAACACCCCCAGAATCAGGCAATCTAGATATCGATGCTGTGCGGAGCCGACTTCGACGGGTGGTCGACCCGGAGGTTGGCATCAATATTGTCGACCTGGGCCTGGTTTACCGCATTGAGTTTTTGCCGGAACAACTTTTGATTGAAATGACCATGACCTCGCCGGCCTGCCCGATGGGCGACATGATCATGGACGATGCCTACGCAGCGTTAGCCGGACATCTGCCCGCACAATGCTCGCCAAAAATAGTGCTGGTCTGGAATCCGCCGTGGGATCCATCCATGATGAGCCCGAAGAGCCGGGAGAATCTTGGATGGTAAGCATGAAAGAAAGCCAGTGATCAGCGACTTGCCCCCACTCGCCCGCCTGCCTATTCTGTTTCTCGGGATGCTTTCCCTGGTCGGTGGCATTGTCGCCGGCCTCGCCCGGCTGGCTTGGGATGTACCCCATGTTGCTGGCGCAGCCGCCGGCGTCCATGGGGCATTGATGATCAGTGCCTTTTTTGGCACCGTCATCAGTCTCGAGCGTGCCGTCGCCGTTGGCCAGCGCTGGGCCTATCTGGCGCCCGCTCTGGCGGCAGCGGGCGGTGCCGTATTACTGAGCGGTGGCTTGCTGAGCATCGCCCAGATTCTGGCAATCGCCGGGTCGATGGTCATGACGGCATCGAGCATTTTTGTCCTGCGTCGGCTGGTTGCGCCATTTACCCTGGTTCTTGCGGTCGCTACCGTTTGCTGGCTGATCGGCAATCTGGCATGGTTTGCATCCGGCCTGATCAACCTTGCCGTCCCCTGGTGGCTTGCCTTTCTGGTCCTGACCATTGCTGGCGAACGCCTGGAACTGACGCGCTTTCTACCGACGCCGCCGGCAGCACGTCAGGTTTTCTACGTCATCATCGCCACCATAGTCAGCGGTGCGACGATCAGCCTGTGGCACGACAGCGGACTCAAGCTATTTTCTGCCGGCTTGCTCGCCCTTGCCCTCTGGCTGCTGCGTTTCGACATTGCCTGGCGTAACGCACGACTGACAGCACTGCCACGTTTCATTGCCATCTGCCTTCTTGGCGGTTATGTCTGGCTGGCCTTTGCCGGTTTACTAGGGCTTGCCGGCGCACTGGAAAGCGGCCACTCGCTGCGCGACAGCGCCCTGCATGCACTCGGCCTGGGTTTCGTTTTCGCCATGGTCTTTGGGCATGCGCCGATTATTTTCCCGGCTGTTGCCCGGGTTCGTATCCCCTACCACCCGGCGTTCTACATTCCCCTGACTTTCCTTCATGCCTCGCTACTGCTGCGCATTGCCGGTGGTCTCGGTGGCGAGTTTTCTCTGCGCCGGGAAGGCGCCTTGCTCAATGCCATCGCCCTGTTGAGCTTCATTGCCGGCATGCTGATCAGCGTCGTACGCGACCGGACAATGCGAACTGCGGAATGACAATCATGGATGCCGAAAAATGGACCACTGAACGGGTATTGTCAGTACGCTACTGGACACCAACCCTACTCTCGTTTCGTACCACACGGCCCCGCAGCTTTCGTTTCACGCCGGGGCATTATGCCCGGCTCGGCTTGGCCGCCAGCGATGGCAACGAGGTCTGGCGCCCCTATTCTGTGGTGTCGGCGACCTATGATGAATACCTCGAATTTCTGGCAATTCTGGTACCTGATGGTGCATTTTCGGGCGCCTTGGCCAAGTTGAAGGTCGACGACGAGATCAAGGTCGAGAAAGCCAGTTTTGGCTTTCTCACCGTAGACCAACTGGCGCCCGGCCGTGACCTTTGGCTGCTCGCCAGCGGCACCGGAGTCGGCCCCATGCTATCAATCCTCAAAGACCCGGCAGTCTGGCAAAATTTCGAGTATCTGATCGTTGCTCACAGCGTCAGGAAATCTGCCGAGCTCGCCTATCGTGAAGAAATCGGCGCACTGCGCCAGAATCCATTATTCGCGGAGGGCAGCGCGCAACTGGTCTATATACCCGTGGTCACCAGAGAACCTGACGCAACCTCCCTAAGTTCGCGCCTGCCGGAACTGATCACCAACGGCATGCTGGAAAAAACGGCGGGGCGAACGCTCAATGTGACCGACTCACGGCTGATGATCTGCGGCAATCCTTCCTTGCTGAGCGAATCGCGCCAATTGCTCGGCGCCCGCGGCTTCAACACCAACCGCCGCGGCGTACTCGGACAAATGGCTTTCGAGAAATACTGGTAGCCAGAGCCTTGCCTCCCATCCCCCAAATATCTGGAACCAAAAAATGAAACGCCATGAAAAGCTTCAGGATCTCTCACGCGAACACTACCGCGCGCTGAAACTGGCACTCCTCGCCAAACGCGCCGCCCAGTCCGGGGAGCTGGAACAGATATTGGCGGCCGGTGCAAGCTGCGTCGCCGCCTTTGCCAGCGATCTCGAACCCCACTTCCGCGTCGAAGAAAGCACCTGGCTCCCTGCCCTGCTCAAATCTGGCGCCACTGATCTGGTATCGCGTACCGAGCACGACCATGCCGAATTGCGCAGCCTGGCATCCCGTTTGCAAACGCCCGATGCCGCCATCCTGTTGGCCTTCGCCGAGAGCCTGACGGCTCATGTGCGCTTCGAGGAGCGCGAGCTATTTGAAGCCATCGAGACCTTGTTGAAATAAACCCAAACCATGCGCTAAGCCATGGCCGCAGTAGCCTGACACGCTACAATTCAACTCAGTGACCCTAATTGTTGCGGTCGACCGTGCTTTTTCCTTGAAATTTTCCGCTCTCATGCTCAATTCTCGTTCTGAATATCTCGACACCACTGGTAGCCGCCTGCACATCCGCCGCTGGGGCAATCCGGAGGCCCCGACACTCTTTCTGCTGCATGGCTGGATGGATGTATCCGCCGGCTTTCAGTTTGTTGTCGACGAGTTGCAACGCGACTGGAACATCATCGCCCCCGATTGGCGCGGCTTCGGCCCAAGTCAGTGGCTGGCGCGGCCCTATTTCTTCGTCGAGCACCTGGGTGACCTGGACGCCATTGTCGACCATTACTCCCCGAATCAAGCGGTACGACTGGCTGGCCATAGCATGGGCGGGATATTGTCCTGCCTTTACGCCGGCATCCGGCCCGAGCGCGTCGCCAGCGTGATGACACTGGAAGGTTTCGGCATTGCCCCGACAACGCCTGAGATGGCCACCGAGCGTTACGGCAAATGGCTGGAAACGCTGAAAAAACCGCCCCGCATGCACGTCTATGCCGACCGCCCCTCGTTTGCCAGCCGACTGCAACGCGACAACCGCTTTCTCTCCCCTGAGCGTGCCGAATTTCTCTCGCACCACCTGGCCCGCGAAGGTGACGGCGATGATCGGCATGGCGTCAAAAAGCACGGTATCGTCTGGAACGGCGACCCTTGGCACAAGGCTTCAGGCCCTTATCTGTTCCGCCTTGAAGAGTCGATGGCGGTCTGGAAACAAGTCACTTGCCCGGTACGCTGGGTTGCCGGCCGCCAATCCTGGGTAGTCAAGGAATACGTAACCCGGCCGGGCGACTGGGAAGCACGCCAGCAATGCTTCGCCAAGGTCGATGAAGTCTGGATCGATCAGGCCGACCACATGCTGCACTACGACCAGCCGGCCGCGGTAGCCAGTCTGATCGAGTCGTGGTTTGCGCCAAGCACAGACTGATCAGCGGCACTCATCTTCCCACACCTTGCGCAAACGCCTGTCTAACGGCGGCTTGTCCAGACAAGGGTTTGCCATCCTGGGCGGTGGGGTGATCTCCATCGGCGCAGTCTTTTTGGCAGCCGGGGCAGCAGTCGTGAAAGACGGTGCGTGGATGCCGGGATAGCGCCCTTGCACTGCATCAGATAGGGCAAAGCAAGCCAAAAAACACGCCAGACTGCCAGCCAGCAAGGCGGGCGCAGCTCCCAGACCGCTACGCCGCAACAGAAACTCGCTCACGCCGCCAGTAGTTGCACCGGCGATGGCACCGACAACCAGTCCGAGCACTGCAAAGGCGACAAAATAGCCACCAACGAGCAGCGCGGCCAGCCCTTGACCCGCAAAATCAATATCAAAATAGCCGCCGGCACCCAGCCAGGCACCCCAGCAAGCACCTAGAAACGGCCACAGGCAACGGACCAACCAGACAAGCAAGGGCTTTTCTGTCACGGTTTACACCCCGCTTGCTTCAAGATTTAAGTAACTCTTCGCGCGAGCCCAGCCAGCGCTTCAAGTGGCGCTCGGCTTGCTCGGGCGAGTTGATCAGCATTTCCTCGGCGACTTCGCGCGCCATCTCAACCAGATCAGCATCCATTTCGAGATCGGCATAGCGCAACAGCGGTACGCCACTTTGCCGGCTGCCAACAAATTCGCCGGGGCCACGCAGCTTCAAGTCCTGACGGGCAATTTCGAAACCATCGGTATTCTCGAAAATGATCTTCAGGCGCAAACGCGCTGTTTCTGAAAGCGGTCCGGCAAAGACCAGAACGCAACTCGATTCATGCGCGCCACGCCCGACCCGGCCGCGTAACTGGTGCAATTGGGAAAGGCCGAAACGCTCGGCGTGCTCGATCACCATCAGGCTGGCATTAGGCACATCGACCCCCACTTCGATGACCGTTGTCGCCACCAGTACATCAATCTCGCCAGCGGCAAAAGCGGCCATCACCGACTGCTTTTCGTCAGCCTTCAGGCGGCCATGGACAAGTCCCACGGTCAACGTCGGCAGATCGACTGAAAGTTGCTCAAAGGTATCCTGCGCTGTCTGCAATTGCAGGGTTTCCGATTCCTCAATCAAGGGGCAGACCCAATAGGTCTGGCGGCCATCTGCAACGTGCTTGGCGACAAAGCCGACGACATCGTCACGGCGGTTGTCGGCGACCAGCCGCGTCTTGATCGGCGTTCTGCCCGGTGGCAGCTCGTCGAGCACGGTCACATCCAGATCGGCGTAGTAGCTCATCGCCAGCGTGCGCGGGATGGGCGTTGCCGACATCATCAACTGATGCGGATTGGCGCCTTTTTTGCGTAAGGCCAGACGCTGGGCGACCCCAAAGCGATGCTGCTCATCGACGATGGCCAAGCCCAGTTTGGCAAAATCAACGGCATCCTGAATCAATGCATGAGTACCGACGATCAATTGCGCCTCAGCCGCCGCACTCGCCAGTTGCGCGCGCTTGGCAGCCGCCTTGAGACTGCCCGACAGCCAGGCCACCTTGACTCCGAGCGGCCCCAGCCAATCCTTCAATTTGAGGTAATGCTGTTCGGCAAGAATCTCCGTTGGCGCCATGAAAGCGGCCTGCCAGCCCGCTGAAATCGCCTGACAGGCAGCTAGTGCGGCAACAATGGTTTTTCCGGCCCCGACATCGCCCTGCAACAAGCGCTGCATGGGATAAGGCTGCGCCAGATCCGCCGCGATTTCCGCCACCGCGCGCTGCTGTGCCCCGGTCAGCCCAAAAGGCAACTGGCCGAGCAGCCGCGCACTCAAATCCCCCTGGGCGACCAACTCAGGCGCCCCCTGTTGGCGACGTGCCAGATAAGCACGGCGCAGGCACATTTGCTGGGCCAGCACTTCATCAAACTTGACCCGGCGCCAGGCTGGGTGATTACGAGCATGCAACGCCTCGACCGCCGTGCCTATGGTCGGCGAATGGAGAAAGTGCAAGGTGCGGGCCAAGCCGGGAAGCTTCAGGCGCTGGCGCAGCGGCTCATCAAGGGTATCGGCAAGATCTCCCGCCGCCAGCGCCGCCGTAATCAGCTTGCGCAGCGTGTTGGTCGACACACCGGCGGTGGTCGGATAAACCGGCGTCAGCCCCTCAGGCAGCGAATCACCCTCCGTTACAACATGGAAACGCGGGTGCATCATTTCGGCACCAAAAAACCCGCTGCGTACTTCACCAAAGGCGCGGATACGTTTTCCTTCAGCCAGAGCCGCTTGCTGACTGGGGTAAAAGCTGAAAAAACGCAGCGTCAGTTCACCACAGCCATCCTGCGCACGAACAATCATTTGCCGGCGCGGGCGATACTGGATTTCGCAGGACTGCACCACCACCTCGACCTGTACCGGCTCGCCCCAGGGAGCATCAATCACCCGGGTAATGTGGGTTTCATCCTCGTAACGCAGCGGCAAATGGACCAGTAAATCGGCCTCGCTGTGGAGACCGATCTTGGCAAGTTTCTTGCGCAACGCCTCCGGAGCACGAATCGGTGCCGGCGCGTCCGGAATTGCAGGAGCTGGCGCTCCATCCATGCTCATCCGCCGATGAACATCACCGCATCGGCCTCAACCAGCGCGCCACGCGGCAGTTCCTTGACGCCGACGGCGGCACGAGCCGGGAAAGGCTCGTTGAAGTAGTACTTCATCGTCTCGTTAACCTTGGCAAAATTGGCCAGATCGGTCAGGAAGACATTGAGTTTGACAACATCAGCCAATGAACCACCAGCGGCCTCGGCCACCGCCTTGAGGTTTTCAAAAACGCGAACGATTTGTGCATCGATACCGTCTACCATCTGCATGGAAGCCGGATCAAGGCCGATCTGCCCGGACATGTAAACCGTATCGCCAACCCGTACCGCTTGTGAATAAGTACCAATGGCAGCCGGTGCATTGGGGGTAGAAATAATGATCTTGGCCATGACTCGCTTCCTCTTCCAAATTTCGAAAACGCTATTTTAGACCTGAGCCCACATGAACCCACGCATCGCATCCCTGGAAAAAATGATAGATGGCCCGCGCGACGGGGCTCTGCTCCGTTTCTCACTAGGCAACGAATATCTAAAGGAGGGCGAACTGGCGAAAGCAGAAAGCTCCTTCCGTGCCGCCGTCGACCGCGACAAACATTATTCTGCTGCCTGGAAAGCGCTCGGCAAGACGCTGGTCGACACGAACCAGCCAGAGGCGGCACTGGCCGTCTACGAACAGGGAATCACTGTCGCCGAGGCACGTGGTGACATTCAGGCGGCCAAGGAAATGACAGTATTTGCCAAGCGGATAAAGAAAGCGCAAGGCAATCCGGGTTGAACCCAGCAATATCTGCTTACAACTGCGTACACAGTTGGGTCAGCGAATCAAAGAGTTCTCGCGTTAAATATTCACTACCCAAATAACGCTGGATATATGCACAACCATACTGGAATCACCCGCACTTCTCTCTTGATCCTGCTGCTCGCCAGCCTGAGTGCCTGCACCATTGTTCCGGCACACCCGTACGCCGGGCGCTCCGCATCCGTCTACGTGGACAGCTATCCATCAGCTCCCAACACCTATTACTACGGTGGCGGTGGTCCACGTCGTGACTATGATCGAGGCTATTATCGCGAGCCGGATCGGCGGAACTACCGTCATGAGGCACCGCGCCATGAATCAACGGTGCGTATTCCCTCACCGCTGGAAGTTCATCGCGATGTGCGACGTAGCCTGGGTTTGCCCAGACTGCCGGGGATGCCTTAGTTTTTCGCCCCTTTGGGCGGTACCAGCAGGGAGTCAACGCCTAGTTGCCTGAGCTTCTCCTGCGCTGCTTCGGCTTCTTGACGCGTGCGAAAAGGACCGACCTGAACGCGGGTTTCCAGCGTTGATGGCACGCCGCTCAGCGTCAATTTGGCATGCAGTTCTTCCGCCCGTTGCGCGTTGGTGAATACACCAGCTTGCAGCAGGAATCCCGAGAACAGGCGCTGAACGTTGCTCGGCTGAGCGTTGACGCCTGCACTGCGAATTTCGGTAACCCGCGCCGTGGGCTTGGCCACCGCTCGTTCCTCTAGTGCTGCTGGCTCGGGAGAAATACGGGGCGCTGATGTTGACTCTGCTATCGGCGCCGACGGACGAGGGGCGCGCTCGACAGTGGATGGAGCACGCCCAACCTGATCTGTCGCGGTCGACCGCGCCGGAAGCCGATTTTCTTGCCGGCTTTCGACCTTTTTCCCGCTCTTGACCTCGGGTACAGCCACTGGCTCCTCGATTTGGGGAACTGGCGGCAGCACTTCGGCAACAGGTGGCTCCGGGGGAGCGGGCGGGATCGGCGGTTCTGGCAGGTTGGTTACCGGCATCACCGGTTGAGTAACTTCTTTCTTGGGTGCCACCGGAACCGGCTGGGTGAATACCGGGCTCTCGAACTCATCGCCGTTGCTGGCCAGACGATCAAACACGGCAAGCACGCCAAGTAGAACTGCAACCATTGAGGCAGCGACCGCCAGACGCTTGACCAGTTGCCCACGCAACTCTCCGGCGACTTCGTTGTTTTCAGGCGGCTTGGATTTCTCGTCCATGACTTTCTCAGGAATTCTGGCTATTGGCCAAAGCAATCACCAACTCGGCCTCGGCACGGGCAATACCACAGCGTTCAGCAATCATCACTGCATCGTAACCGGCAGCGGCCATCTGCATTGCGTCGCCATAAATCGGCGAGACCGTTTGCGCAGCGCGCATGTGAGCCAGGTCATGCAACATGTCTTCACGCAATGCCGCCAGTTCGCCCCGGATCGAATCAACCTCATCGCGCAACTGCAGCACCTCCTGCTCCAAGGCGCGATAGAGGGCTTCTTCGACGGGTGTTGTGACGGCACCTTCCCAATCCAAACGAGCCTCTGGCGCCGGCAATTCATCTGCTTCAGGTAATGCCACGACGGGTGCAGGGGCGAGCGTTTCAACAGCCTTGGCTGACAGATCTTCCTTCGCCTGCAAGCGGCGCATGCGCAGGATGACGAAGATCATGTAGATAGCCACCAGCGCGATCAGGGTCAGCACCCCTTCCCGCAAGCCTAGTGTGAACCCGGCGATCTCCAGCACCACTTCGTTGCCGCCTGTGACTTAGAAGCCGACCGAATACTGCATGCCAAGTACGTGTGCGCTATCGTCGTAACGACCACGCAGCGTGCTGGCACCGTTGAACTTGGACTGGGCGATGCTTGGATCTTTCAGGTAAAGATAGGCATACCCCAGATCAATCTTGCCTATTTTGCCGGCGTTGTACTGACCACCGAGCGAAAACCAGATGCGATCATTGTCCGGCACACGAGCCGAACGATCGTTATCCGTCGTCGGTGAGCGATCGTAGGCAATGCCAAACTTGAGCTTGGTGGATTCGCTAGCCTTGTAGGCTGCCCCCCAAGCAAAACGCCAAGAATCCTTGTAGTTGAAGGGCTCGACATCCGTACCTGTCGCGTGGCTGATATTCAGCTGATCAAGCGTGCTCCAGTTGGTATAGGAGAGATCGCCCATCGCCTCCCAACGGTCGGAAACCTGCTGCCAAACCGAAAGAATGAAGGTATCCGGGAGCTTGATGTCCGCCTTGGCCGGGCTGCTGTTCGCGCCAACCGAACGCGTTCCATCCAGCGTGTACTCGATTGCCGAGCGATATGAAATCCCCACCCGCATTGCTGGAGAAAGGGTAAACAGTGCGCCGACATTCCAGCCCCAGGCCGAATCGTCGCCCTTCACTCGATACCCGCCAGCTGGCGTAGCGCTGGTCATTTCAGCATCAATACTCTGATAGTTGACGCCAAAGCCCAGTGATACCTTGTCATTTACCTTATAGCCAATTGAAGGGTTGTAATTGACTGTCTTGATCTCGGACTTGAGTGCCTGATAGCGCCCTGTCCAGTTGCTATCCTGGTATTCGGTAGCCAAGCCAAACGGGGCGGATACGCCAAACCCCAGGAACCAGTTTGGCGCCAGTTGCACGGAAAAGTAGGCATTTGGCACGGCGGACCAACCCCCGGCATCACCGCCAGTGCCTCCGGTGCCCAACAAACCGCTGGAGCCTTCATCCCTGAATTCAAAACTTGGCTTTACGCCAGCCACGCCAGCCGAAATCTGGAAGCCTGAAAGTTGCGTCATGCCAGCCGGATTAAAGAAGACAGTGCTGGCGTTATCAGCTACCGCTGCAGAACCGGCATAAGCGCTAGCCAGTCCACTCGCATTCTGCTCCCATAGCTGGAACGCAGCAGCGGATGCGGTACCGGAAAAGATAGCCATCAGCAGGGCGGGCAGCGCTCGCATCGTCATTTGATTCATTCTTCACTCCGTGGATTGCGGGCAAATCTCGTTAAGCACGTGATTTTACGTATTTTCCAGCGGCACGTCGCGCTTCTTGCCGCTGCTGTCGATGGCGACATAGGTCAATTGGGCTTCGGTGACTTTCACCGTTATCGGATCGGCGTAATTACGCTCGGCATAGACTTCGACATTAACGGTAATCGACGTGTTGCCGACACGCGCGATTTGGGCATAAAAGCTGACGACATCGCCGACCGATATCGGCTGTTTGAACAGGAAGGAATGAACCGAGACGGTAGCAACCCGACCGCGGGCACGCCGCATGGCGGGAATCGCACCGGCCACGTCAACCTGGGCCATGACCCAACCGCCGAAGACATCGCCATTCTGGTTAAGATCGGCCGGCATGGGTACCAGGCGCAAGACCGGCTGCTCATTGGGAAGGGTTATACGGTCGACAGCCATGATGAGCCCCTTTTTTCATGTAAAGCCTGATTTTCCCGTAATCCCGCCAGTTTTCATATCCTACAGAAAAGAATCTTTTTGGCGGCCACATAGTTACTGCAAGCCGATTTAAATCAGGCACTTGCCATATTCCATGCTTCCAAAAAAATAGCATTCTGGCCGACCAGATTAGCACCAGATAGATCAATAGACCCGTAAAGGAACCGGAAATGGACCAGAGGAATGCAGGATTTATGGCTATGCGCGCGTGCGCATAGCCATCTTTGACAGGTTTAGCGGATCAAAAACTTATCAGTTTCCAACCCCGGGAAACGCTCTTTCATCTTGTCCAGGAACGCGACAACCTCATCGGTCGCCGGCACCAGATGTTCGGCCGGCTGTTCCCGCGTCCCGTTCTTCACTGCCGAAACGGACGTCTTATAGCCCTGTGATGTCAGCCATTCAGCCAGTTTGCGCTGGCTGAGATCGACACCGTCCAGCCCCCACATCTTCTTCTGGTATGCGGCCAGGAAAATCTGCTTGGCGACGGTCAGGTAACCACCCTTCGTCAGATTCTTCCGTCCTGTTCGTTTCCCCGTTTCAGCAGTACTCGGTGTCGCCGGTTTGGCCCCCTTGAGGTTCGCCATCCTGAACGTCCGGTAGTACTCCCAGGTCTGGAAATCTTCAATTGTTTTCAGGCAGTGATCATCTCGCCAGGCATCGAAGATCAAGCGCGTCGTCAGGGCTTCATCGACCGTATTCCAGGGCTCGGTATTGAAGGCCAGATGACTTTGACCCGTTCCGGCCACGGGGATCATGCGCACGCTACTGGAAATCGGCCGACGCTTGAAATCATACTCAAGGTTGATCCGGGTTTCCCGTGTTTCCGTTTGCAGATCGAGTTCCAGCGGCAGTTGGTCGCGCATCGAAATGAACGACTCGTAAGTCAGCTTCTGGCCGGGCAGGCGATTGAGGGTCAGGTCGAGCATGAAGGCATTTTCGTCCTTCACGTCCGGCCCAGGCTTGATGCCGCCCTTGGCGGTGACCGTCTTGTGGTCACCATCAGCCTCGACGGTGAATTGCAGGCGCGTCCGGCCAGCGAACAGCTGCATGACTTGGTGCTTGTTTTCCAGCATGTGCGAACCGGGCGATACGCGATCGACCAGCGCCTGGAAGCGCCGACACATCGTGCCACTCAAATCCAGCTGCTCGATCGGGCAATCTACGAGAAAGCCATCCGTCGTTGCGCTGACCACCGTCGTACCCTTCGGCAGTTTCCAGAGGATTTCGGCGATGACGGCACGGATGAAGCCGCAGACCAGGGCCGCTACGGCCGCTTCGGAAATCCGCGACGGACCGACGATAACGCCACCCATTTCGCGAACGCCGAAGGCACGTTTGCCCTTGAAGCCCTGGCCGGTCTTGCCGTAAAGGCTGTTGCCAAGCAATTTGACGAACTCGAAAGGCAGGGTTTTACGGATGTAGGGGCTGCGCATTTCCCGGATGAAGATCGCGAAGCTCTCAAACAGCCGATAGCCGTCATCTCCATGATGCTCCGGCGGAAAGGTCTGCTTGCTATCGGCGAGCAGGGTGTCCGTGCTCTCATAAGCGGAAAGCGTATCGGGTTCCTGCCATTTACGGTTGCGCTTGGGAAGGCGCTTCTTCTGGGTATAAGCAACCCCTGTCGCATTGTCCCAACGGGTGACCTGCTTGACCTCGTAGTTCAGGGCGACATCGAGGGCTACGCCATCCTTACGGATGCAGTTCTCCCCAATCCTTACCGCCAAGCCACTGGCCGTTGCCGAAATGTGCCGCATGTCCAGGCCGAGGTGGCGCGTCGAGAACCAGATGACCCACAGCACGTACATGACCGCGATTTCAGCATCGCGCAGGCCGTAGGCCTCGAACTCCTCGCGCCGCTCACGCTGGAAGGGCGTCATGTTGGACTTGTCATAGCCTTCAGGAAGATCATTCTTGGGAATTCCCAACCACTGGCCAATATTGGCCAGTGACTTGCCGGGCGGTGCCAGGCGGCTGGCGTCGATCAGGCGCAGATTCAGAAGATGCGGCTCGAATTCATCGCCGACGACAGACTGGTAACGCTGTTTGAGAACGGCACACCGCGTCGAGGACATCGGCAGCTTAAATTTGGCCGCCTTGCCGACGGTCACCAGCGTCCCGCCCACGCCGTCGAGCTGCGGGCGGAGGTGCTTGAAATCCGAGAAACAGGTGATGTCGGCTCTTGTGAAGAAGCCACACAGCACGGCCTCAGCCGGCCATTCTTCGATGACGCCTTGATCCAGTGCCGACTCCAGCAGATCGTTGATGACGTCACTCAACTTAGGGCGCTGGCTCAGGATGTCACCGTTTTCGATGTGAATGACCAGGGTCAGGACTTCACCGGTCGGGCCGATCAAGTAAAACTGGACGCTCAAAATTTTATTGCGCCCCTTCCGGGCGCGAGTCCACTCGGCATCAAAACCAATAAAAACCCGTGCACCCAGGCCACGCTCGGGTCCCAGTTTACGGTCGACGCGCCGACGCATGGCACGGTTGAGGTTGAACTTGCCGGTCTGCCGGGCTTTCAGGTAATCTCGGACGGTGGCAGGATCGCTCAGGCAATCACCGAGGCGCATGGTCTCGGCGAGCGCCCGTGCCATCAATTCTTTGCACGCCTCCAACGTGCGCTCGGGACCATATCCAGCGTGAACCTCGTTGAGCAGAGTACGGCCGGCGTGAAGTGCGAAAATTTCGATCAATGATCGGCCGGCCAGCCGCGTAGCGGCTTCCTCGCCGAGCAGCAGGGCCAGCAAGGCGGGCGTAGACATCGCCCGAATGGGGGGAGGGGAAAGCATCGGGATTCTCCTAGTTAGAAAAGGAAAACCTCGGGCGCCTTACGGCGACCGAGGTCAGGAGAATGATATGAAGCTGAATGCGTTTGCTGCGACGACGATCAGTCCATTTTTTCGATCCCTGTCACTGGAGATTTCAGGTTTTTGTGAACGTCGGCTAACTGGCGTTGAAGCCAAGTCACCCAATCGGCCAACACGAGACAGTCGCCTTCGCACAGCGAATGCGTGCTTAAGACTGATTGCTGCCTGCTGACATCGGCATATCTGATGTCAGGTGCCCTCTGAAACCTGCCTTTGAGTCAAGTTCTGCCCATCGGCCAATGCCGACCGTGGGACTGCGTTCGGTGTCGGGCGGCAATACACCGGTCAACGGCCCTTCAATCGCCGAAGTAGGTCAATGACCGCTCACCACTTTGGTCTGCAGCCGGACCCGACCCTGAAGAGCCGCTCGCCCTGCCAAGTGTTCAACGGCAGGTACCCGAGGACAAGCCGCCAATCAGTTACCGCGCTTCTCCAACCACGCCAGCAAGGTTTCATACAGTTTGCCCGGATCGACAGGCTTAGTGATGTGGTCATTCATGCCGGCATCGATACAGACCTGTCGATCCTCGTCAAAAGCGTTGGCGGTCATAGCGAGGATGGGCGTGGTCTGGTTCTGTGAGTCGCTACGAATGACCTGAGTGGCCTCGACACCGTTCATAACCGGCATCTGCATGTCCATCAGGATCAGGGCGTAGCGGTTCTGCTTGGCCAGTGCCAGCGCTTCCCGGCCATCCTGGGCTACATCCACCGCTAGCCCTACATCCTCCAGCATGCCAAGCGCAATCTCCTGCGAGACGGGCTCGTCTTCCGCCACAAGAATGCGTGTGCCGGCGTCGTACTTGGCTTGCAGGCGTTGTTCGGCGGTCAGTTTCGCAAAAGTCGGCGCTGGCGGGACGGCATCATGTGCCTGTTTCTTGAGGGGGACGACGAACCAGAAAGTGCTGCCTTGCCTTGGAGTGCTCTCGACACCGATTTCGCCCCCCATGAGTTGGACGAGCCGCTTGCAGATGGCTAGCCCGAGTCCGGTGCCACCATACTTGCGAGTCATGCTGTTGTCGGCCTGCTCAAAGGAATGGAACAGGCGCGTCTGCGCTTCGGTATCAATGCCGATGCCAGTGTCGGCGACCTCGAAACGCATTTGCACCGCTTCGGGCATTTCTCCGACCTGCCGGACACGCAAGGTGACTCCGCCTTGATCTGTGAATTTAATGGCGTTGCCGACCAGATTGAAAAGGATCTGGCCAAGGCGCAGCGGGTCGCCTTTGAGGGGTGGGCGGAGGACCTCGACAGGCAAGTCGGTGGTCAGTTGCAGGCCTTTTTCGGTGGCTTTGTGCCCGAGAGTGCTGGTGAGATTGTCGACGACAACGGAGAGCTGCAAGGGGATGCTCTCGAAAACCATACGCTCGGCTTCGATCTTGGAAATGTCGAGGATGTCGTTGAGTACGCCGAGCAAACGGTCAGCAGAGAGCTTCGCCTTGCCGAGATAGTCCAGTCCTTTGGGGTCGGTTATACGCCGTCTGGCCAGGTCGATCATGCCCAGTACGCCATTCATCGGGGTACGCAACTCGTGGCTCATGTTGGCAAGGAAGGCACTTTTGGCGTGGCTGGCGGCTTCGGCGGCGAGCTTAGACAAAACCAGTTCCTCGGTACGTTTTGCGACCAAATCTTCAAGATGGTCACGATGCTGACAGAGCTCAGCTTCGGCCTGCTTGCGCCCGGCAATATTGGAAAAGACGCCGACATAGTAGGCGGGGTTATGCGCATCATCGAAGATGGTGCTGATGCTCATCAGCACGGGGTATTCCTCGCCATTTTCCCGCCGGTTCCAGATTTCGCCCATCCAATGAGCCTTCGCCTCAATTGTCTGCCACATCTCCCGATAAAAATCCGCAGACTGCCTGCCGGATTGCAATAGCCGTGGGTTCTGGTCCATCACCTGTTCCCGGCGGTAGCCGGTGATGTGTTCGAAAGCTTCATTGACGAAGCAAATTTTCCCGTTGAGTTGCGTGATCATCACCCCTTCCCGGGTGTTTTCAATGGCCGCGCTCTTGATCCGCAAATCTTCTGTCAGCAGGTGCAGGGAGGTGATGTCGCTGATCGCCGCAAACCAGACACCCGAGCCTTCAATCGGTGTCGTAATCCGTTGCAGCTTGAGCAGGACATGGAGGGTGCGTGATTCGCCGTCCTGTACCCGCATGCGCAAGCGCTCTTCGACGATTGGTGCGTGGTTGCTCAGCATGTCCTGAAAAATGGGAATATCTTCGGGCGGCAGGTTGCGGCCCAGCGAGTAACCCATCAGTTGCCGACGTTCCCGATTCAGCAGTTGACAAAGCGTGAGATTACACTCGACGACAATGCCCTTTTCATCCAGCGTGCAGAAGCTGACCGGAGAAAAGTTGTAGAGATTGGAAAAACGGTCGCGCGAGGCCTGTAGTACGGCCTGAGTAGTGCGCAACTCTTCGTTTTGCATCTCCAGTTCGACCTGATGGATACGCAGGTCGTGGAGAAGACTGCGCACCTCTTCCGGCGTTTCTGGAACGGGTTCTTTATCCCTTTCCTGAGCAAGCTGCTGTTCGGCAAGCTGTCTTAGCTGAACCATGTTTGCGATTCCTTCGACCTGAGCCAGGGTAAGCGGCCACCCTCAGCTAGAGGTTTTGTTGGGTTCAGTATTACAGGAAAAGTCCTCACACGAAGTTGCGATCGTCTCACCAATGGCAATGATGCCCACCGGTTTTCCGCTTTCATCGAACACTGGCGTGTTGTTCCAGGAAACCTCGAGCAACTTGCCGCCCTTGCAAACAATCGGGTTGGTGTAGTGGGACACGAGTTCGGCACTGCCGTCAGAAAACGACTTGAGCACGGCTCGTACCCCTTCGCGGGCCTCTTCCGGGACACCGAGATCAATCCAGTTTTTCCCCAGCAGATCTTCTTTGCGCCAGCAGGTTAGTTTGAGCAAATGGGGGTTGGCGTAAAGCACCCGCCCTTCCGCGTCGGCATGCAAGGCGATTAAGTGCAGGTTATCCAGCGTGGCACGGAACAGTTGATCCGAGCGGAGCCAGCCAAGTTCGGCTTCATGCCGATCTGTTATATCTTTGACGATACCGACCATGCGTACCGGCTTGCCACGGGTATCGGTATGCACGGCGCCGTGCTCCAGCATCCATCGGGTTTCATGGGTGTCGGCGTGATTGATGCGGTGTTGAATCCTATAAGGACGCGCCGGATCAGCCAGGCATTGCTCCACCTCCCTCGTGACGAGGATTCTGTCATCATCATGAATCGTGCGGAGAAAGGCATCGTATGTACCCTTGAATGTCCCGGGCTTAAAACCGAACAGCAGTTCGGTGTTCTCTGACCAGGTCATGGTGCCCGATTCGATATCCCAATCCCAATTGCCCAAATGGGCGGCTTGCTGGGCAATGTGGTTGCGTTCTTCACTCAGTTCCAGGGCCTTCTGGATGTTTTTGGTGGATTCGATATCGACGAACGTGAGCAAGACTCCGGAGTACAGATTGGGGCTGATACGGTAGGGATAAATGCGCATCAGGTAGCTGCACCCGTCTTTGTCCTTGACCTCTTGCTCGATAGATTGATGATTTTGATTGACCTGCCGGCTGATGGCGTCAAGATTCACATCCTTAAGATCATGCATCAGATGGTCGAACGGGCGACCGATATCCTGGTCGATGATGCGGATGAAGCGCTTGACCTCCGGTGTAAAGCGGCGGATTTCCATATTGCGGTCAAGGAACAGGGTGGCAATGCGGGTATTCAGCAGCAGGTTGTCGAGGTCGTTGTTAACCTCGGTAAGCTCGACGATCTTGCCTTGCAGTTCGGCATTGACTGTGTAAAGCTCTTCATTGACTGACTGGAGTTCCTCATTGGTACTTTGGAGCTCCTCGTTGCTGGCGAGCAATTCCTCATTGGTGGCTTGCAGTTCCTCATTGGAGGTTTCCAGCTCTTCGACCGTGGCTTGCAGATTTTCACGGGTGAACTGAAGTTCCTGCTCCAGATCGTTGATACGCTGTTCTGCATCGCGGCCGACGTCATAGGTCATGACGTCCGAGGAAGAATCTTCGCTAGCCAGGGTTTTGAGTTCTGAGATAAACACAGCCAGCAAGGGTGCCTGGCCTTTGCGTGCAGGCAGGAGCTGGATGCGCATATTCACTGTGCGCGGCACGAACTCATCGTCCCGCAAATGAATGTTGTTGTATTGGATCTCGTTCCGATCACTCAGCACCTTTTGAGCACCGGTCGCCAGAGGAATCGCCAGGTCTCGATGAATGAGCTTGCTGGCATCACTCAACATCTTGCCGGATGGAAAACTCAGATAGTCGTTGGCATTGCCGACCACATGCAACAACTCCATGTGCTCATTGAGCACCATGGTGAAGGGCAGGTATTCGCCGCTGATGCCCTGCAACAAGCGTTCGCCAATACGTTCTTCTTCCGCCGGATGATGCGAATGACCACGGAGGTTCGCGTCCAGGCGAGCATGATGGTGCCGCCCGGGGGTGGTATTGAAGTTGACCGTAGCGGAAGACAGCATGTCGCGTCGTTTGCGGCCACGCGACTGGTATATCCGCCATTTGTTATGCAACGGCTCGAAATACTCGGCCATGTCGCCAGTGGTTTCGCTGGAGCCGAGGAAGAGGAGTGCGCCGGGATTCAGCGAAAAATTGAAGAGTTCGAGCACGCGTTGTTGCAATACGGATTGCAGATAAATCAGCAGGTTGCGGCAGCTGACCATTGCGAGATTAGTAAACGGCGGGTCCTTGACCAGGTTGTGCTGGGCAAACACCACCATCTCGCGTATGTGGCGGGAAATCTGGAAACCGTCATTGCGCCGGTAGAAATACTTGGCAAGGAGTTCCGGCGGCACATCGGCTGAGATGCTTTCCGGATAAATGCCCGCGCCGGCAAAGGCAATGGAATCCTTGTCGATGTCGGTGGCGAAAATTTTGATTTCAACGAGCTTGCCCAGGGCGGCCATGACTTCATGGCAGAGAATGGCCATCGAATAGGCCTCCTCGCCGGTGGAGCAGGCCGCGACCCAGATACGGATGGGTTGGTCACCCCGCTCCCGGAATAATTGCGGCAACCATGTTTCGCGCAGTTCCTTGTACGCCAGCGGGTCACGGAAAAAGTTGGTGACGCCAATCAGCAGATCCCGCTGCAGGCAATCGATCTCCTTGGGAAAACCCTCCATGTAATGCACGTATTCCGGCAGGGAATTGATCTGGTTCACCGTCATCCGCCGCTCGATGCGCCGCACCACCGTGCTGGGTTTGTAGTAGGTGAAATCAATTGTTGTTTTGTCCCGCATCAAGGAAAAAATGCGGTTCAATCCGGTTTCATCGGAAAGCAGACTTTCGCTGCTCTCCTGTTTGCTGGCGTAGGGATGCTTGATGAAGCGCAAC
>CAXYZX010000019.1:0-24673 GCA_964293845.1 uncultured Dechloromonas sp. | reverse complement strand
TACTCGACAGACTGCACAGCATTGCCGCCCTGATCCTTGACGGCAGACGCCCTAACCGGCACCTCTGAACCCACCACAAACCGGGCTTGCTCCCCATCGGCAACACGGAGCGACGTTTCAGCCAGATATTTGAACCGGCGATCACCATCAATCAAGCCTAGCGCCGCCTGAATATTGACCCCGTTCCAAGTGATTGCGTTACTCAAAGGCGAACCGGCTTGATAATTTGCCCCAAGTTTGCCACCCAAAGCCGACAGCGCCAGTGATAGCGACTTTGAGGAATTGTCGCCTTCGGTGAATTCCAAGAGAGCGGCACGGACTGAGAGCGTTTGCGCTTCTATATCGACCTCTTCGAGCAGTCTTTTAGCCCTTGCCGTAGTTTCCTCATCGCCGGCATAAACCAACACATCCCCCTTGCCTTTGTTTTCAGGAACGTATGCGCCGGCCAGCTTGGCAACCGTAGCAAGGAATTCCATGGATTTGCCACGTGGTTTATGGAAGGCAACAGATTTAGGGGCTTGACCGTTCTGGTAGTAGGTCAATTGATTTTGTTGTTGGCCGAACATTCCGAACTGCTGACCCATGGGATTTAAAGCCAGAGGATTTTGCACCTGGCCAGACTGGGGAACTGCACCGGCCACAGAGGGAACAGACAACGCCTCAACAACCGGAGCCAATCTTTCAAGGTAGAGAATCCCTTGACGCTCATTAACAGCGACCCCGGCACCCTTGAGGACTTCGGAGAGCAGCCCCGGCACTTTTTCGCGTTCCATGTTTTTGACTGACATGGAGAGCTTTGCAGCATTGGCCAATACATCCGGAGTCAAAACATAGGGCAAGCAATCCTGTATATCCGCCAGGAAAGCAGAACAGCAGAACTACAATGGCCATTGCAGCCAATTGGGTGTTCACTTTTTCAGGATGCGTCAGAAAAGCATGAGGCGCGAGGCGGAAGATTGGTGAAGTAATGATCACTTGACGCCTGAGTGGTAGCGGGGCATACATACTGAAGAAGTGCTGCAGGGCGACGAAGAGAAACATGCAGCCGCATGAGAAAATTGTTACCTGAATAAGAAAGCCCTGCAAAATTGACGGGATCGAAACGCCGAAGCCATGGCGAAGGTATTGGCTCAGTAGAAGTGCAAATGCATAGAGGCCTACAACCGCAAGAAACGGGTTCGCGCGCACAGGAAAAGATACAGAGAGGCTTCTGGTTGCGCCCTTGAGTGCGGCCCCCTGCTGCATTCGGAGGGCACTTAGAGAAATTAAGATTAAATATCGGGCAAGGCGAAGCGGCAACGTAATCACGGAGTAGATAACTCTCGCGACGAACCAGAAGAATGCCCCCGTTAGTGCAAACAAAAGAGCGTACCAAGCCAGGGAAAGGACGAACTGAGCAAACAGAAGCACCAGAGGAATGATGTCTCCGAGAGAAACCTCAGATGGTAGGAACGAGATGTTCAGGCAGTACAGAATGAAAACGATGGCGCCGAATATGCCTGCAGCCTTGAATTTTGGTTCCAGATTGTGCATTGGAGACTCCTCCTGGCCTTTCGTCGAGGTCTGACAGTTATTGGACGAACCCGCTCAATCCGGATATGGATTGAAAACCACCACCGTTGGATTATGCCCTCGTAATCTATCGTCCAACAAATAGCGTGGCGCTCATGGGCCGTGTCACATCTAATAGACGAACAGGGCTCAGGTCCGCTATCGGAGTAGAATTTTGACCGTCCGTTCATGGCCGATTCTGTTGAAAAACTCAATAGCTGATTTTTTGGTTCATTTTTCGGGGTCGGTTAGATATTCCCTAGAAAGCAATCGTTGAATACAGAGCGATTGTGAAGGTCGACCTTCTGAGTAACCCACAACCGTCCAGAAAAACTGAATTTTTCAACAGAATCGGCCGGAAGCACGCGTACAGCATCTGGTCTCATACCAGCCGTTCCCATGCAGGCCAAACACTAAAACTTCGATCTATAGCCACGTAGCCTAGAACTTAGACTGACAACAGGCTTGAAAGCTGAAATAACGAAGTCTGAAACGGAAAATGACGCTGGAGTATTATATGTAGTGAGCGGGAAAGTGATAAAGGGGTAAGCTTTCAAAGACCTGCGCATAGTGCGGGTCTTTTTTTGCCTCTATATTTATCAGAGAGTTAGTCGGTGGATCGCCGCATGAAAAGTGGGGTGGTTTTACGGAGTCTTATATAAGACAACTTTTCGTGGACGCTGTACGCAAAGTGTGCTGAAATTTGTCCCTTATGACTCGTGACAAAAATCGTCCGGCAGTTCGTGCCACCTCGCCGACTTTCAGTCCACTCTACCGCCAGATCAAGGATTTCCTGATCCGTAGTCTGGAGGCTGGCGAGTGGGGGCCGGGTGATGCCATTCCCAGTGAGGGCGAGTTGGCGGGGCGCTTCAATGTCAGCCAAGGGACTGTGCGCAAGGCTATTGATGAAATGGCCGCTGAAAATATGCTGGTCCGCCGTCAGGGCAAGGGAACCTTTGTTGCTACCCATAGTGATCCACGCTTTTTCTATCGTTTTCTACGTCTGGTGCCGGATGATGGTAATGCTACGCATGCGGTGAGTGACCCGCTTTCCTGCGTGACTCTGGCGGCGACCCCTGAAGTTGCGACTGCGCTTGGTTTGGCTGTTGGAGAGCAGGTTTTGTACGTCGAGCGCCTGTTGCGTTTTCGTGGTGAAGCTGTCGTTTTTGATCAAATATATCTCGTTGGCGAGCTCTTCAAAGGCCTCACGCTGGAGCGCCTGCAGGGAGGCGAGAAGTCGCTTTACACCCTGTTCGAAGGTGATTTTGGAGTGCGCATGATTAGCGCCGAGGAGCATCTGCGAGCGATTGCGGCTGACACATATAGTGCCGGCATGCTCAATGTGACGGTCGGGGAGCCATTGTTGCTTGTGGAGCGGACAGCCTATTCATACGGCAATAAACCAGTTGAATGGCGGCGCGGTCTGTATTGCACGCGGCACCACTTTTATCGTAATGAGTTAGGGTAAGGGTTAGTGCTTATGTACTATGCTGAATGCGCTGGACTTGGCGTGTTCTGGTCGATTTTGAATGTATAATTATGCTTCTTTTAAAACGACGTAAATGCGGGAAAACCGCATCTTTCGCGAGGGTTGACGTTCATGGCAGAAATGACCATTAAGAAACGTCCAAAAAATTTGGACTTGACCACAATAAAGTTGCCGTTACCGGGCAAGGTGTCGATCCTTCATCGCGTCAGCGGTGCTGGGTTGTTCCTTTGCCTACCGGTGATTCTCTGGCTGTTTTCTGCCAGTCTGACTTCGGCGGATACCTTCGCTACTTTCAAGTCAGTGTTTGCCAGTTTGCCGGCCAAAATTGTTCTGGCTGGTCTGATCTGGGCATTCATTCATCACTTCTGTGCTGGTATTCGCTTCCTGTTGCTTGATATGCATGTCGGCATCGAGAAAGAAGCTGCGCGCAAATCGGCAGCCGTCGTTCTCGCGGTCAGTATTCCGCTGACGCTCGTTTTCTGGGGGGTGTTGCTGTGATTCAACGCAATGTTGTGGGCGCCCATTATGGTCTTACCGACTGGATTGCGCAGCGCGCTACCGCCATTATCATGGCGGTCTATACGGTCATTATCGGTGCGGTCCTGCTGGTTGTTCGTCCTGGAAGTTTTGAGGCATGGCAGGGAGTTTTCGCCAATGGCTTTATTAAATTCGTTACCTTCCTCTTTTTTGTCAGCCTGTTTTATCACGCTTGGATTGGTGTGCGTGATATCTGGATGGACTATGTCAAGCCGACGGGCATGCGCCTGACCTTGCATGTGGTTACCTTGGCTGCGCTAATCGGTTATGCCGCGTGGGCTGCTGCGATTCTCTGGAGACTGTAAGCGTGAGTATTCCTATTCTCAAATTTGATGCGGTGATCGTCGGTGCTGGTGGCGCCGGTCTGCGTTCTGCTATCCAATTGTCTGAAGCCGGCTTGAAAACGGCTGTGTTGTCCAAGGTTTTCCCGACTCGTTCGCACACGGTTGCGGCACAGGGTGGTGTGGCTGCCTCACTCGGCAATTCCGAGGAGGATCACTGGACGTGGCATATGTACGATACCGTCAAGGGTTCCGACTGGCTCGGCGATCAGGACGCTATCGAATTCATGTGCAAAAAAGCTAACGAAGTGGTGGTCGAGCTTGAGCATTACGGCATGCCATTTGATCGTACCGACAACGGCAAGATTTACCAGCGTCCGTTCGGTGGTCACATGTCCAACTTTGGCGAAAAGCCGGTGCGTCGTTCCTGCGCTGCTGCCGACCGTACTGGTCACGCCATGTTGCACGCGATGTATCAGCGCAACGTCAAGGCCAATACCCAGTTCTTTGTTGAATGGATGGCGCTTGACCTGATTCGTGACGAAGAAGGTCATGTCCTCGGTGTCACTGCCATGGAAATGGAAACCGGGCAGATCGTTATTTTCCACGCTCGTGCCACAATCTTTGCAACTGGTGGTGCTGGTCGTATTTATTATTCTTCCACCAATGCTTTCATCAATACTGGCGATGGCTTGGGTATGGCGGCGCGTGCCGGCATTCCGCTCGAAGATATGGAGTTCTGGCAGTTCCACCCGACCGGCGTGGCTGGTGCGGGTGTGCTGATTACCGAAGGGGTGCGTGGCGAAGGCGGCATCCTGCGTAACAGCAACAAGGAGCGCTTCATGGAGCGTTATGCGCCAAACGCTAAGGATTTGGCTTCACGTGACGTGGTTTCACGTGCCATGGCGACCGAAATCAAGGAAGGTCGCGGTTGCGGTGTCAACAAGGACTACGTCCTGCTCGACATTACCCACCTCGATCCCGCAACGATCATGAAGCGTCTGCCGGGTATTCACGAAATTGGTATCCAGTTTGCCGGTGTTGATTGCCTGAAAGAACCTTTGCCGGTCGTCCCGACCTGCCACTACCAGATGGGTGGTATTCCGACCCATTACTCTGGTCGTGTCGTGATGCCGCAGAACGGTGATGTCAATGCGGTCGTTCCTGGCTTCTACGCCGGTGGTGAATGCGCCTGTGCTTCGGTGCACGGCGCCAATCGTCTTGGAACCAATTCCCTGCTTGATCTGCTGGTTTTCGGTAAGTCAGCTGGCGACTCTGCAGTAGAAGATCTGAAGGCCGGCCGTGCTCATCGCGATTTGCCCAAGGATGTTGCCGATAAAACCTTGGCTCGCATCAGTGCGTTGGACAACCGCAAGGGCGGTGCCAATGTTAACGAAACGCGTCTGGCTATGCAGCGCACCATGCAGGATCATGCTGGTGTGTTCCGCTTCAGCGATATGCTCAAAGAAGGTGTTGAGAAAATTCTTGAAGTCGAAAAGGCCGCTCGCCAACTCGAAATCAAGGATAAGTCAATGGCTTGGAATACGGCTCGTACCGAAGCGCTTGAGCTTGAGAACCTGATCGAAGTTGCCAAGGCAACGATGATTTCCGCTGAGGCTCGTAAAGAGTCCCGTGGTGCTCACGTTCGTGATGATGCGCCTGATACCCCGGAATTTCCGAACGGTCGTAATGACGCTGAATGGCACAAGCACACGATGTTCTCGCCGGTCGACAACTCGATCACCTACAAGCCGGTCAATATGCAGCCGCTGACTGTCGAAACCGTCGCGCTGAAGACGCGTTCGTACTAATCGGAGAAAGAATATGAGCAAACGTACAGTTCAATTCAGTATCTACCGGTACGATCCGGATAAAGACGATGCGCCCTACATGCAAGACATCACGGTTGACCTTGAGCCGACAGATCGCAAGTTGCTGGATGCGCTAACCAAACTGAAGGCCAAGGACGATGCGATTTCTTATCGTCGTTCCTGTCGCGAAGGTGTTTGTGGCTCAGATGCCATGAATATTAATGGCAAGAATGGTCTGGCTTGTCTGACCGACATTGACAGCCTGAAACAGCCTATCGTGCTACGTCCGTTGCCAGGTCTGCCGGTTATTCGCGATCTGATCGTCGATATGACGCAGTTCTTTAAGCAATATCATTCGATCAAGCCTTACCTGATCAACAACGATCCGCCACCGGAACGCGAACGTCTTCAATCGCCGGAAGATCGTGAAGAACTGAATGGTCTTTACGAGTGCATTTTGTGTGCTTGTTGCTCCACCTCATGTCCGTCGTTCTGGTGGAATCCGGACAAATTTGTTGGTCCGGCAGGCCTGCTGGCAGCTTACCGCTTTATTGCAGATACTCGTGACCAGGCCACCAATGAGCGTCTCGATAATCTCGAAGACCCGTACCGTCTGTTCCGCTGCCATACCATCATGAACTGTGTTGACGTGTGCCCGAAGGGTTTGAACCCGACCAAGGCCATTGGCAAGATCAAGGACATGATGGTTCGCCGAGCAGTTTGATGGAAAGAAAGGACTACGAGCGTCTGCGTTGGCGTTGTATTCGTCGTGGATTGCTGGAAGTGGATATTGCACTTACGCGCTTCCTTGATGATGGCTTCGATAAACTCAACGAAGAACAGCAGCAGGCGTTCGTGGAACTTGCTGACATGGAAGATCACGATCTTTGGCATTTGATCAGTGGTCAGGCTGATATCGACGATGCTCGTTTGGCACCCATCGTCGATATGCTACGTAAGAGTTGAGTAAGGTGAATGCGCTAATTTAGGCATCCGGCGATTTTTGGCAGTGCAGTGATAACCGATACCTGTAAAGGGAATACACGATGACGACCGAACGCAAGGCAACACTGGCAATTGATGGGCAGGCTCCTGTTGATTTTACGATCATGACTCCGACGCATGGCAACGACTGTATCGACATTCGTACGCTGGGCGCCAAAACTGGTTTGTTTACCTATGACTCCGGCTTCCTGTCTACGGCAAGCTGCAAATCAAAAATCACTTTCATTGATGGCGATGTCGGCCAACTGCTCTATCGCGGTTACCCGATTGAGCAACTCGCCGAAAACTGCAACTTCCTCGAAGTCACCTATCTGCTGAAAAATGGCGAACTGCCGAACGCCGAGCAGAAAGCCGCTTTCGAGGCCGACATCACCCGTCACACGATGGTGCACGAACAGCTCTCCAAATTCTTCTCCGGTTTCCGTCGCGATGCCCACCCGATGGCCGTGATGACCGGTGTCGTCGGCGCGCTGTCGGCCTTCTATCACGATGCGATGGACTTCGCCGATGCCGAACATCGCGATACCAATTTCAAGCATCTCGTCGCCAAGATGCCGACCATCGTTGCGATGGCCTACAAATACAACACCGGCATGCCCTTCATGCAGCCCGACAATGAACTCGGCTACACCGCCAACTTCATGCGCATGATGTTCGGCAATCCGTGCGAGAAGTACGTGCCGAACCCGGTGCTGGTCCGTGCGCTGGACATGATCTTCACCTTGCACGCCGATCACGAACAGAATGCCTCGACCTCGACGGTTCGTCTGGCGGGTTCCTCCGGTGCCAATCCGTTTGCCTGTATCGCGGCCGGTATCGCCTGTTTGTGGGGCCCGGCACACGGTGGCGCCAACGAAGCCTGTCTGCAGATGCTGGAAGAAATCGGTGACGTCTCGCGCGTGCCTGAATTCATTGCCCGCGCCAAGGACAAGAACGATTCCTTCAAGCTGATGGGCTTTGGTCACCGTGTCTACAAGAACTTCGACCCGCGTGCCAAGCTGATGCGTGGCGTCTGTAACGACGTGCTGAAAGAACTCGGTCTGGAAAATGACCGTCTGTTCAAACTGGCGATGGAACTCGAGCGTATTGCGCTGGAAGATCCGTACTTCGTCGAGAAGAAGCTCTACCCGAACGTCGACTTCTACTCCGGCATTGTGCAGAAGGCGATTGGCATTCCGACCGAAATGTTCACCTGCATCTTCGCCTTGGCCCGTACGGTGGGCTGGATGACGCAGTGGGAAGAAATGATCTCCGATCCGGAATACAAGATCGGTCGTCCGCGTCAGCTTTACATCGGTGCCGCCAAGCGCGATGTCGTTCCGCTGGCTCAACGCACTTAAGTTGTGAAAACGGGCGGCCGTATGGCCGCCTTTTTTTACGCGCAAAGCAGGCAAGCTTTGTGTACCGCAGCTACAGAGAAAGACAATACCCTCAAGGGGATGCCTATGACTACGATGAATAACCTGTTCGACAGCACTATGTTTTTTGGCGGCAACGCGCCGTTTGTTGAAGAACTGTATGAAAACTACTTGAATAATCCAACTGCCGTGCCTGATGAGTGGCGCGACTATTTTGATCGTCTGGCACAGATGCCGGGCTATGTTGCTCGTGATGTGGCGCACGCCCCGGTTATTGCTGCCTTCGCCGAACTAGGCAAGGATGGTGGTTTCCGGCAACTGGCTGCAGCGCCTGCTGGCGATAACAAAAAGCAATCTGCAGTTGGTCAGTTGGTCACAGCTTATCGTTCCATGGGAACGCGGTGGGCCGACCTTGATCCACTCAAGCGTCTGCCGCGTCCAAAAATAGATGACCTGGAACTCTCCTTCTACGGTTTCTCCGATGCCGACCTGAATCAAACGTTCAATGTGGGCTCGCTCAAAGGCTTGCCTGAAACTGCAAAGCTTGGTGATATTCTCGAAACCCTGAAGCAGACTTACTGCGGTTCAGTCGGTGTCGAGTACATGTACATGGCCGAATATGGCGAGAAGCGCTGGTTGCAGGAGCGCTTGGAAACCATTCGTTCCCGGCCAATCTACACAGCAGAGCAGAAAAAGCGCTTGCTGGAGCGGTTGACCGCAGCAGAAACGCTGGAGCGTTACCTGCATACCCGTTACGTTGGTCAGAAGCGCTTCTCCCTTGAAGGTGGTGAATCCCTGATTGTTTCCATGGATGAAGCCATCCGTGTCGCCGGTTCCAAGGGTGTGGACGAGGTGGTCATCGGCATGGCTCACCGCGGTCGTCTTAACGTGCTGGTTAATACACTGGGCAAGGCACCGTCCATGCTGTTTGCCGAGTTTGAAGGCAAGAAGAAGAGCGACCTCTCGGCTGGCGACGTCAAGTACCACATGGGCTTCTCGTCCGATGTGTCTACTCCGGGAGGCCCTTGCCACCTGACCCTGGCATTCAATCCGTCGCACCTCGAAATCGTCAACCCGGTCGTCGAAGGTTCGGTTTACGCGCGTCAGGTCCGTCGTGGTGAAGAAGGTAAATCCAAGGTCTTGCCGGTGGTCATCCACGGTGACTCTGCCGTGGCCGGTCAGGGCGTCAATCAGGAAATGCTTAACTTCGCTCAGACGCGTGGTTATGGAACGGGTGGCACGCTGCACATCGTGGTGAACAACCAGATTGGTTTCACTACCAGCGACATGCGCGATTACCGTTCAGGTCACTACTGTACCGACATCTTCAAGATGGCCGATGCGCCGATCTTTCACGTCAATGGCGACGACCCGGAAGCGGTTGCGCTGGTTACTCAGTTGGCGATTGATTTCCGTCAGGAGTTCAAAAAAGATGTCGTCGTTGACATCGTTTGCTTCCGCAAGCTTGGTCACAACGAGCAGGATGAGCCGATGGTCACCCAGCCGCTCATGTACAAGAAAATTGCTCAGCATCCTGGTACACGCAAGGTCTACGGCGACAAGCTGGTAGCCGAGGGTGTATTGCCAGTTGAGGGGCCGGACAAGATGATTGCCGAGTATCGCGAGCATCTGGACAAGGGCGAACTGCTGTACAACCCGGTTCTGGCTGGCTACAAGCATCCGAACACCATCGACTGGACGCCTTTCCTGACGAAGGGTTATATCGAGAATTGCGATACAACCGTACCGGTCGAGGAGTTGCAGCGCTTGTCCAAGCGACTGACGACTTTCCCGGACGGCTACACACTGCATTCACGCGTCAAGAAAATTGCCGAAGATCGTGCTGCGATGGGGGAGGGCAAACTACCGGTGGATTGGGGTATGGCCGAGAATCTGGCATATGCCTCCTTGCTGGTTTCTGGCTATGGGGTGCGCATCTCCGGTGAAGACGTTGGTCGCGGTACCTTCTTCCACCGTCATGCCGCATTCCATGACCAAAACCGCGAGAATTGGGACGAAGGTACCTACCATCCGTTGAAGAACCTGCAGGAAAAGCAGGCTGGCTTCCAATGTTTTGATTCAGTGCTTTCTGAAGAAGCGGTTCTCGCTTTCGATTATGGCTATGCTTCGGCCAACCCGTATGAAATGGTTGTCTGGGAAGGCCAGTTCGGCGACTTCGCTAATGGTGCTCAGGTTGTTATCGACCAGTTCATCGCTTCAGGCGAAGCCAAGTGGGGTCGCGCTTGTGGACTCGTTATGCTGTTGCCGCATGGTTACGAAGGTCAGGGTCCGGAGCACTCTTCCGCCCGCCTCGAGCGCTACATGCAATTGTGTGCCGAGATGAACATGGAAGTATGTGTCCCGACGACGGCCGCCCAGGTCTTCCACATGTTGCGTCGCCAAGGGGTACGTAATCAGCGCAAACCGCTGATCGTCATGACACCGAAGTCCCTATTGCGTCACAAGGATGCCGCTTCCTCCCTGGATGAGTTAGCCAACGGTCAGTTCCAACCGATCATTGGTGAAATTGACAAGGTTGACGCCAAGAAGGTCACCCGTGTCGTCTTGTGTTCCGGCAAGGTTTATTACGATCTGCTGGCTGCCCGTCGCGAGCAGAAAATCAACAACATTGCCATCGTTCGTGTCGAGCAACTCTACCCCTTCCCGAAAGATCATCTTGAGAAGGAACTGGCCAAGTATCCGAAGGCGACTGAAGTCGTCTGGTGCCAGGAAGAGCCACGCAACCAGGGCGCTTGGTACTGGATTGCTTCACGTCACCATCTGGATACGCAGCTTGGTGTCAAACAGAAAATGTTGCTGGTCTCCCGTCCGGCGTCATCCTCGCCGGCTGTCGGTTACCTGGCGAAGCACAACGAGCAACAAAAGGCACTGGTCGCGTCCGCACTGGGCAAGATCGAGTACTGATAACTAGAGCAGAGTGGAGTCACTATGAGCATTATTGAAGTCCAAGTTCCCCAGCTTTCCGAGTCCGTTGCCGAAGGCACCCTCGCGTCCTGGAAAAAGAAAATCGGCGATTCCGTTGCGCGCGACGAAATTCTGATTGATATCGAAACCGACAAGGTGGTTCTGGAAGTTCCTTCTCCGGGTGCCGGTGTGCTGGTTGAGATTGTCAAGGCCGACGGTGAAACTGTTGTTTCTGGCGAACTGATCGCCCGCATTGATACCGAAGCCAAGGCCGGTGCTGCGGCACCTGCTGCTGAAGCACCGAAAGCTGCGGCACCTGCTGCCGCTTCTGCTCCAGCCGCTGCCGCCCCAGCCGGTACGGCTAGTCCGTCGGCTCGCAAGATTCTCGACGAAAAGGGTGTTGCCGCTGCTGACGTCGCAGGTTCTGGTCGCGGTGGTCGTGTCACCAAGGAAGATGCTGTTGCTACCCAGGCGAAGTCTGGTCCGGTTGCTGCACCGGCTGCCGCCAAGGCTGTCATGGCTGCTCCGGCGGTTGCCGTTGCTCTTGGCGACCGTGCCGAACAGCGCGTCCCGATGTCACGTCTGCGGGCTCGTATTGCCGAGCGCCTGTTGCAATCACAGCAGACCAACGCGATCCTGACCACGTTCAACGAAGTGAACATGGGCCCGATGATGGCGCTGCGCAAGCAGTACGGCGAGAAGTTCGAAAAGGCCCACGGTGTTCGCCTCGGCTTCATGGGGTTCTTCGTCAAGGCTGCCTGTGCTGCTCTGCAGAAGTTCCCGGTGCTCAACGCCTCGGTTGATGGCAACGACATCGTTTATCACGGCTTCATCGATATCGGCATCGCTGTCGGTTCGCCGCGCGGCTTGGTTGTGCCTATCATCCGTAATGCGGATCAGCTGAGTATTGCCGAGATCGAAAAGAAAATTGCTGAGTTTGGCTCCAAAGCCAAGGATGGCAAGCTAACGATCGAAGATCTGACCGGTGGTACCTTCTCCATTTCCAACGGCGGCATCTTTGGTTCCATGATGTCTACCCCGATCATCAACCCGCCACAGTCTGCGATCCTCGGCATTCATGCCACCAAGGACCGCGCGATGGTTGAAAACGGTCAAGTTGTTGTGCGTCCGATGAACTATCTGGCTATGTCCTACGATCACCGTATCATCGACGGCCGCGAAGCCGTCCTCGGTCTGGTGACCATGAAGGAAGCGCTGGAAGATCCTTCACGCCTGCTGCTCGGCGTTTAAGTATTCTGCGCCAGCGCCAGCTCCCCGTAATCGGGCGCTGGCGCTTTTTCACATCTGAGATTTGAAAGGATATTCATGTCCAAGCAATTTGACGTACTGGTCATTGGTGGTGGCCCCGGCGGCTATGTCGCAGCTATCCGTGCCGCACAACTTGGTTTTTCCGCTGCCTGCTGCGAATCCAATCCTTACGCTGACCCGAAAGGTGAACCGCGCCTCGGCGGTACCTGCCTGAATGTCGGCTGTATCCCGTCGAAGGCCTTGTTGCACACTTCGCATTTATTCGAAGAGGCTGGCCACAGCTTTGAAGCCCAAGGAATCAAGGTTGGCAAGCCGAGCATCGACGTGCCAGTAATGAAGGGTCGCAAGGACACCATCGTCAATCAGTTGACTTCAGGCATCAAGGGCTTGTTCAAGAAAAACAAGGTCACCATGCTGCCTGGTCATGGCTCTTTCGTCGCCAAGGAAGGCGACCTGTGGAAGGTCAAGGTTGGTGATGAGGAAGTGCTGGCCAAGAACGTGATTGTTGCGACCGGGTCCAAGGCGCGTCATTTGCCGGATGTTGCGGTCGACCAGAAAATCGTCATGGATAATGAAGGCGCACTGAATCAGGAATCCGTGCCGAAGAAGCTGGCCATCATTGGTGCCGGTGTGATTGGTCTGGAAATGGGTTCGGTCTGGCGTCGTGTCGGCTCCGACGTAACCATCCTCGAAGCAATGCCCGATTTCCTGGCTGTTGCCGATCAGGACGTTGCCAAAGAAGCAGCCAAACTGTTTGCCAAGCAGGGTCTGAATATCCAGACCGGTGTCAAGATTGGCGACATCAAGGTGACCAAAAAGGGTGTTTCGATCGCTTATGCTGATAAGGATGGCAAGGAACAGAAGCTTGATGCCGATCGCCTGATCGTCTCTATTGGTCGTGTGCCGAATACTGATGGATTGAATGCTGAAGCTGTAGGCCTGAAATTGGATGCGCGTGGCTTTGTCGAAGTTGACGGCCATTGCAAGACCAATCTGGGTGGCGTCTGGGCCTTGGGTGATGTTGTGCGTGGCCCAATGCTGGCGCACAAGGCGATGGAAGAAGGCGTCATGGTTGCTGAGTTGTTGGCGGGCCAGGCTGGCCACTGCAATTTCGACACCATTCCCTGGGTCATCTATACCTCCCCGGAAATCGCCTGGGTCGGCAAGACCGAGCAGCAGCTCAAGGCGGATGGGATTGCCTACAAGACTGGCAAGATTCCGTTCATGGCCAATGGCCGGGCGCTAGGCATGGGCGAGCCATCAGGTTTCGTCAAGATGCTGGCCTGCGCTCAGACTGACCGCATCCTTGGTGTGCATATCATCGGTGCAAATGCTTCTGAACTGATTTCCGAAGCTGTGGTGGCAATGGAATTCGGTGGTGCTTCCGAAGATCTGGCTCGCATCTGCCACGCTCATCCGACTTTGTCGGAAGCGGTGCATGAAGCCGCTCTCGCTTGCGACAAGCGCCCTCTACATTTCTGAGATGCATTTTGGGCCGCTTTGGCGGCCAGCTGAAAAGAGCCCTGCGGGGCTCTTTTTTTTCGTCCCAAATGCCGCCATACTGTGTTGGGTATGAAATATCAAAGACATTGACATAGACGGCTGAGCGACGATGATGTATTCCAACTTCACTTCAACCCACTTTTTCTCGCTGGCGGAATGATGACTGCCGGGCGGGTGTTGCTGTTTGCTTCGTTATTCGTATTGACTGCTTGTGGGCCGCAGGAACCAATTCGTTTGGGTTTTATTGGTGGCCTTAGCGGGCGTGTTGCTGATCTCGGTGAAGCGGGGCGCAATGGCGCGCAGATCGCCATTGATGAAATCAATCTGGCGGGCGGGATCGCCGGGCATAAAGTCGAGTTGCTTGTACGTGATGATGAGCAATCTCCGGAAAAGGCAATTGCCGTCACTCAGGAATTGCTGGCCCTGCATGTCGAGGCCATTATCGGTCCCATGACCAGCGCCATGGCCGAGGCAATTGCGCCGATCAGCGAGAATGAGGGAGTCGTGCTGGTCAGTCCGACCGTAACCGCGCGCAAGTTTTTTGGTCGGGTCGATAACTTGTTTTTGATTATGTCGAGTACACGAGTTGATGCCGGCCTCAGTGCCAGCTTTCATTACAATCAAAGTGGGTTCCGGCGGGTCGCGGCTATCTACGATATGAAAAACCGTGCTTATACCGAGAGTTGGCTGGAAGATTTTACGGCGCCTTTTCAGGAGTTGAGTGGCAAAGTGATGCCGGTGCCTTTTTTGTCCTCGCCGGCCACAAATTACGCTGAGATTGCTGACAAGGCGCTTGAGTCTCGGCCGGATGCCATTCTGTTGATCGCCGGTGCTGCCGATGCCGCCAAACTGGCGCAAAAGTTTCGCGAGCGTGATCAGCAGGTGGCGATGTTCGCCTCGCAGTGGGCGACTACCGAACGTCTGATCGAGTACGGTGGTAAGGCCGTCGAAGGGATGTATCTGCACAACTATGCGGACCGATGGAGCGAAGCCCCGCGCATGCAGGCCTTGCGGGCTGTCTACAGAGATCGCTATCAGCGCGATCCAGGGTTTGCCGGGGTAGCCGGCTATGATGCGGCCAGCGTTATCTTGGATGCCATGTCGCGCCGTCGTGAAAAGCAGAGCCTGCGCGAAGTCCTGCTGGCGAATGAACCATTTCCCGGTGCCGAGGGAGCAATCGTCTTTGATCGTTTTGGTGACAGTGCTCGCGTTCCTCATATCACCGTCATTCGTGGCGGTGAATTCATCTCCCTGCAATAATCAAATTTTTAGTCCTTAATTCGCGTCGACCGCAACAGTCATCGTCGCCTGCTATCATTCCACTCCATGCCACACAAAAAACTACAAGTCTCTGCCCTGGGAATGATTGAGGCCTACCAGGCCCTTCTAGCAACCCGGGGTTACTTCGCCGATGCCGCACAAATGTCGGCAGCGAATGCATTACAGACACTTTATTCCAGCCTGCTGGCCTTCAAGGTCAATCGCAACAATACCTTCAAGCGCCTGCTGGTTCCGCCCAAACCGCCCAAGGGTGTGTATTTCTGGGGGGGAGTCGGGCGCGGGAAGAGTTTCCTGATGGATTGTTTCTATGATTCGATTCCCTACCGGCGCAAGAAGCGTATCCATTTCCATGCCTTCATGCAGCAGATCCATCACGATCTGGACAAGTACAAGGGGGAGGAAGATTCGATCCTGAAGGTGGCAGAGCAAATCGCCAAGGATGTTCGTTTGCTCTGTTTCGACGAATTTCATGTCTCGGATATTGCCGATGCGATGATCTTGGGTCGTCTGCTCGATGGCCTGTTCGCCAAGGGGGTGATACTGGTCATGACCTCGAACTATCCGCCAGATCGCCTCTATCCCAATGGCCTGCATCGCGACAGTTTTTTGCCGACGATTGCCTTGCTCAACAAACAACTGGATGTCTTTGAGGTTGAGGCAGGGGTTGATTACCGTTTGCGCGCCCTGGAGCAGGTTGAGATTTATCACTATCCGGCCGACGATGCTGCAGAGAAGAAAATGCTCGATTACTTCCGTATGGTGGCCGGCGAAGAGGGTAAAAAGGGCGGCAAGATCGACGTGCTGGGTCGCGAAATTCCGACTATGCGCCGTGGCCACGGGGTTATCTGGTTCGATTTCAAAACCCTTTGTGGCGGCCCGCGTTCGCAGAATGATTACCTGGAGATTGCCCGTGCATATCACACGGTGATGCTTTCCCATGTCCCAAAAATGACTCAGCATCAGGCCTCGGAAGCAAGACGTTTTACCTGGCTGATTGATGTGTTTTATGACCATAAAGTCAAACTGATCACCACCGCTGATTGCCCTCCTGAAATGCTCTATACGGAAGGTACACAAGCCAGCGAGTTTGCCCGTACCGTCAGTCGAATGACTGAAATGAATTCCAGGGAGTATCTTGCCCTGCCACACATAGCTGCCGCCTGACGAGGGCCGGATGAAATTTGCCCTTAAAACGCTGTTGACCGTGCTGTTTGCCTTCTGGACTGGTTTTCTGAGCGCGCAAGAGCTGGAAATTATCGAACTCAAGGGCAAATCGGTAGACCAGGTGCTACCTGTTCTGCGTCCCTTACTGGAGCCGGGTGGAACCCTGTCGGGGATGAACAATCAGCTCTTTTTGAAGGCTTCACCGCGTAATCGTGGTGAAATAAAACGGGCACTGGCCGCTATTGATACACCGACGCGGCAATTGATCATTCGCGTCAGCCAGAGTCGCGAGGCCGAGATCAGCCAGCGGGGTGCGGAGGCCAGTGGTCAGGTGGTGCTCGGTAGTACCAATCGTGCACGGGGTGAGGCCACGGTCTGGGACAACCGAAGTGGGCGCCGTGAAAATGCCGGGCAAATGGTGCGTACCCTGGAGGGGAGTCAGGCTTTCATTCAGGTCGGCCGTTCTTTGCCGGTGCCCATGCGCCAAGTCATCATTGGCCCCGGTGGTGCCATCATCAACGAGACGACGGCCTATCAGGATATCGGTCAGGGTTTTTATGCCGTGCCGCGTCTTAATGGTGATCGCGTGACGCTGGAGATCAGTCAGCACGCCGATACGCAAGGCTATCAGGGGCGTGGCAGCGTCAATACGCAACGCCTGTCGACTACGGTTTCAGGGCGCCTTGGTGAATGGATGGAACTTGGCGGTACGGGAAAACAATCAGATCGCCAGCAAAGTGGTACGCTCAGTCTGTCGACCAGCGACATCAGAGACCAGCGCTCAATCTGGCTCAAAGTTGAGGAAGTTGAATGAGAAAGCCACGCCATATCGGGCAAAAGTTTGCCTTTGCTACAGCAGTGTTTTGTGCGTTCATGATGCTGCCCGCACTCGGCGCATTTTTTTGGTCCCTGCAGGCCGAGGGGATAGCAGATACGTGGACGCCAAGTATCTTGACGACCGTGGCCTTTTTCGGTTTCTGCGCTGTAGTGCTCTACGTCATGAGTATTCCACAACCGGTTTTGCCAGCGGAAGATGCTTCGGTCAACGGTTGAAAATTGCCTGAATCTACATAAAAAACCCGGCGTGCAGCCGGGTTTTTGCTGTGGCTCTAAGCAGAATCAGGCGGCGTTGAGGGCCTGATCAAGGTCGGCAATCAGGTCGTCGATATGCTCGATGCCCACTGACAGACGGATCATGTCTTCGGAGACACCGGCCTTCGCCATTTCGGTTGGCGACAACTGACGGTGCGTGGTCGAGGCAGGGTGGCAGGCCAGTGTCTTGCAATCGCCGATATTGACCAGGCGGGTGACCAGTTGCAGGGCATCCTGGAACTTGCCGCCACCGATGCTGCCGCCCTTGACACCGAAGTTAAGGATGCCGGATGCACGGCCACCCATGTATTTTTGAACCAAGGCGTGGTCCTTGTGCTCAGGCAAACCAGCGTAATTGACCCAGCTGACCTTGGCATGGGCTTTGAGGAAGTTGGCAATCTTCAATGTGTTTTCACAGATGCGGTCCATGCGCAGGGCCAGGGTTTCGATGCCTTGCAGGATGAGGAAGGCATTGAACGGGCTGATCGCGGCACCCATGTTGCGCAGCGGCACGACACGGGCACGGCCGATGTAGGCAGCGGGGCCGAGCGCTTCCGTGTAAACAACGCCGTGGTAGGAAACGTCCGGCTCATTGAGGCGCTTGAACTTGGTTTTGTGTTCCGCCCAGGGAAATTTGCCGCTGTCGACGATGATGCCGCCGAGGCTGTTGCCGTGACCGCCCAGATATTTGGTCAGCGCGTGTACGACGATGTCGGCACCGTGCTCGAAAGGGCGGCAGAGGTAAGGTGAGGGCACCGTGTTGTCTACGATGACCGGAACACCGTGCTTGTGGGCAATTTCGGCGAGCTTTTCGAAGTCAGTTACGTTGCCGAGCGGATTACCGACTGATTCACAGAAGACGGCCTTGGTCTTGCTGTCGATCAGTTTTTCAAAGGCTTCCGGATCATTGAAATCGGCAAAGCGGACATCGATACCGTACTGCGGCAGGGTGTGCGCAAACAGATTATAGGTGCCACCGTAAAGCGTGCTTGATGAAATGATGTTGTCACCGGATTCGGCAATCGTCTGGATGGCGGCGGTGATGGCGGCCATACCGGAGGCCAGGGCCAGTGCTGCAATGCCGCCTTCCATTGCGGCAACGCGCTTCTCCAGCACATCCTGGGTCGGGTTCATGATGCGGGTGTAGATGTTACCGGCGACCTTGAGGTCGAAGAGGTCGGCGCCGTGCTGGGTGCTGTCGAAGGCGTAAGAGGTGGTTTGATAAATTGGCACCGCGACCGCTTTGGTGGTCGGGTCAGGTGAATAACCGCCGTGGACGGCAAGGGTTTCAATCTTCATGCGTGTCTCTCTTTTTGTAGGAAAAAAGAGGAAGTTTAGCAGGGCCACGGGTGACCAGGGTGGGCCTGCTTCAGGCTTGTACCGGCAACAGCTTGCCGTTGCTCATTCGCACCCGGTCGCCGCTCTGCAAGGAGGTAGAACTTTACTGCTTGTAGGCGCGGGAGCTGTGGTAGCAGGCCGGTGAAACTGCTACTGGTACTGGCGGCGCATGGAGACCTTCGGTGGGCGTTACTAAGCCGAATAACGGGCTCTGCCGCCGCCGGAGGACTCCGGATACCAAGCCTTAGATGTGCTTACTGAGCGTCAACTACGTTGGGTGTCCGACGGGCGCCCTTGACCAGAAAGCGGCCAGGGTCGACCGCATCAACCAGATCATTTTCCAGCGGCAGTGGTTCGCCCTCGATTTGACTCAAGAGCAGATCAGCCATTAGCGCCGACCACACTATGCCGCGCGCACCAAAGCCCTGTACGCACCACAGGCCGGGCTGGCGGGGAATTTCATGCAGGCGCGTGTTGTTGTCGGCCTGTATGAAGAACGGCACGCGGCCGACGATGGGCAGGCGGTCCGGCGACATTGGGCGGAAGCCGACACGGCCGCTCAGTGTTTCAGGATTAATGGCGTTTGCGAAACCGGGGAGGATGAGATTCAGCTTGGCCAGATTTTCGCGGTGATCTGCTACCCGTTCTTCGCTGCCATCGTCTTCGTAGGCGAGTGTAGCGCCGGCCAGTTGGTAGCCATCCACCGCCGGTATGGCATAACCGAGTTTGCAGACGACGATATCGAGCGCCGGGGTCTCACCCACGGGTAGGTGACTGACCTGACCGCGCGCAGCGACTTGTGGCAACCAGTTGAATTGTGCAAAGCGCGGGGCAGCGACACCGCTCGCCATAATGAGGGTGGGTGCTTCAGCGAGTTTCTGGCCAGCGGCATCGATTGCCTGCCAGTAATTTTCCGCGCGTTCCAGGCGGTCGACCGCAACATTGCACTGTACGGTAATGCGCTTGGGAAATGACTCCAGCAGGCTGCGGCAGAACGATGAAGGCTGCACCCAGCCACCCTCGGGAAACCACCAGCCACCATGTTCTACCGGCCAGTTGAGCTTGCCTGAGGCCACATGATGATCAACAAACTGCATGACTTCCGGGGGGAAACCTAATGCCTCGACGGTTCGTCGTTGCTGTATTTCATGTTCATTTTCGCGGGCAAGATGCAGAACGCCGCAGGATGACCAGCGGACATCCGGTAAGGTGTCGAGCAATTGGCGCGTGCTGAGAAAGCCGGCGCGGGTCAGTCGGGATAGGCGGTTGTCATCGGCGCTGGGCAGCGGACGCAGCATGCCGGCGAGGTTGCCCGAAGCCCCCAGACCCGGTGCCTTGGCTTGTTCGAGCACCGTCACCTGCCAGCCGGCCGCAGCAAGACGATGCGCAGTGGTGCACCCTGCCAGCCCGGCGCCGATGATGATGGCGCGGCGATCTTCAGGAGCAGGATTACGAATTGGCCGCCGTGAGCGAAATTGGCCAACCAGCATCTGGCGCTTGCCGGTAAAGCCGGGAGCTTTTTTCACTTCAAACTCGGCTGCGCTCAGGGCTTGCCGGACCTGACCGGCGACCGTCCACGTGGCCAGCGTGGCGCCCGGTGCGGCAAGGCGGGTCAGGCCTTTGCAAAAATACGGAGACCATAGTTCCGGGTTTTTGGCAGGGGAGAATCCATCAAGAAAAAAAGCATCTACTGTGGCGTTGACCGCACGCAGTTGAGTCGCCGCATCGCCAAAAATCAGGGTGAGGATGACTCGCCCATCATTGAGATACAGGCGATGGACGCCTGCTGTCAGGGCCGGCCAGTGTTCGAGAAGTTGGGCCGAGATTTCACCAAACTGTGGCCAGCGAGCGTGGGCGGTCATCAGATCGCTGGCCGAGAACGGGTGTTTCTCGAACGAGACAAAGTGCAGTCGGCGGCAATGCAGCGGGTCATCACGCCAGGCCTGCCAGGCTGCCAGAAAATTCAGCCCGAAGCCGAAACCGGTTTCGAGGATGACGAAGCGATCCTTGCCCTGCCAGCGTTGCGGGAGTTCGTTGCCACTAAGGAAGACATGGCGCGCCTGTGCCGGGCCACCATAGGCGGAGTGGTAGACATCATCGAAGCTTGCTGAATAAGGCTCGCCGACGGCGTTGAATTCGAGACGGGCCGGTGCGAGCATTTCCACTAGTGCAGCAGGGATTTGCCTGGGGTGGGGCTTATGATCATCGGTTGCGGTGGGGCCTGATGTTCGAGCGCGATGTCCCATTGCGCCTGTTCGCTGGCGGCGCGTAGCATGGCGCATAGTGCTTGCAGCATGTCGGCACTGAGATTCAGTTCAAAGCTGCGTTCGCGGCCTTCACGGAGGATCAGGCTGGCCAGTCCGTCGCCGGCTGGTTCCAGTGTTGCTTCACTGGCCAGCAACGGCTTGCTGCCCAGTGGGTAGCACGGATTTTCTTGATGAAATGGCAGCTCAAAAGAGTTCGTGGTGTCATCCGGTTCCGGTGGCATGGCCAACTGCAGCCCAAGGTGACCGCTGAGCATGGTCGTGAAATGCGGCCATAACTCACGTAAAAAGCGCCGGGTGAAGAAGATCCGGTATTCCTCGTTGTCAGGCGTTGAAACGCGCAGGAGCAGACGGTCCTGAACATTGTCGGTGGCAACCTGTAGCTGGCTTATCTGCATTGTTTTTTGGCCAATGAGCAAATGACTTGAGTTATCACTCAGGACGCATGGAAGGGAAAAGGATCACGTCACGAATCGCTGCCGCATCGGTCAGCAGCATGATCAGGCGATCAATGCCAATACCGCAGCCACCGGTCGGGGGCAGGCCGTATTCGAGGGCGCGGATGAAATCGGCGTCGTAATACATCGCTTCTTCGTCGCCGGCATCCTTGGCCTTCATTTGCTCCTGGAAGCGGGCGGCTTGGTCTTCGGCATCGTTCAGCTCGGAGAAACCGTTGGCGATTTCGCGGCCGACAATGAACAGCTCGAAACGCTCGGTGATTTCCGGGTTGGTGTTGGAGGCACGGGCCAGCGGGCTGACTTCCACCGGGTAATCAATGATGAAAGTCGGTTCCCAGCACCGGGCTTCGGCACAGGCTTCGAACAGTTGCAGTTGCAGGCTGCCGAGGCCGCCCGGCTTGACCTTCTCACCAAAGGCATTGATCTTGGTCTTGAGGAATTCGGCATCGGCCAACTGCTCGTCGGTGAAGCCGGGTTGTTCGCGCTGTATGGCCTGGCAGATGGTCAGGCGATGGAAAGGCTTGGAGAGGTCGAGTTCGCGCCCCTGATAGATGAAGACTTCCTTGTCCAGCGCTTCACGCGCAGCGTGGCGCAGCAGGCCTTCGGTGAAGTCCATCAGCGTGTTGTAGTTCGCATACGCCTCATAGAACTCCATCATGGTGAATTCGGGGTTGTGGCGCGGGCTGAGGCCTTCGTTGCGGAAGTTGCGGTTGATTTCGAACACCTTCTCGAAACCACCCACCACCAGGCGCTTGAGGTACAACTCAGGCGCGATGCGCAGAAACTGCTGCATGTCGAGCGCGTTGTGATGCGTGACGAAAGGTTTGGCTGCGGCACCGCCGGGAATCGGGTGCATCATCGGCGTTTCAACCTCCAAAAAGCCGTGCCCGTTCATGTAATTGCGGATCGAGGCAACGATACGGCTGCGGGCGAGGAAGGTGAAGCGGGTTTCCTCGTTCATAATCAGGTCAACGTAACGCTGGCGATACTTCATTTCCTGATCGGCGAGGCCGTGGAACTTGTCCGGCAACGGGCGTAGCGACTTGGTCAGCAAGCGGATTTCAGTGGCTTGGATACTTAGTTCGCCAGTTTTGGTACGCATCAGCGTACCGACGACGCCAATGATGTCGCCCAAGTCCCAATGTTTGAAATCGCTGTAAACATCTTCACCGACGCGGTCGCGGGCCACGTAAAGTTGAATGCGGCCGGAGAGATCCTGCACCGTAGCAAACGAGGCCTTGCCCATGACGCGCTTGAGCATCATGCGACCAGCAACCTTGACTTCAACCGGCATCGCTTCCAGTTCTTCGCTGGTCTTTTCGCCGTAGATTTCAAGCAACTTGGCTGCGGTGTTTTCACGCTGGAAATCGTTGGGGAAAGCTTTCCCGGTTTTGCGCCACTCGGCGAGCTTGGCACGACGCTCTGCAATAAGCTGGTTTTCGTCTTGCTGGACCGGGGTTTGCTGTTCGGCGTTGGACATGAGAGTTCCTTGGAAACGAATGGGTCGCCTGTTAAAGCGTATAGCCCTGAATTTTCGCCGATTTCACCCTTGTGGGACAAGGCCGGTCGACTATTTAACGGTAGTTATCCGTTGCCCGGTACAAGTGGGATAATCATGACGAAGGCCACCTGGCCACTATTCGTATGGAAATAAGAGAACACTCAATGCGTTTCAAAAAAGCTTCATCGGTCATTCTTGTACTTCTTTTTACCTTTACTGCGGGAGCAACCGGGGCGGCAGGACTTAATGTCCTTGGCTTTGACGACATGAGTTGCGCGGCCTGGAATAGGTCAAAAGACGATCAGGATCAGCGCAAGATTTACGTAGTCTGGGCGCGTGGTGTTTTGACCGGGCACAACTATGCGGCGCAAAGTCAGCAGGTGTCGACTATTTCTAGCGGGACGATAGAACTGAACATCAACCGTTACTGCAACAAGAATCCCAACGGTTCGTTCAGCGATGCGGTACTGCGTTTGAGCGATGAATTTTCGGGGCGCAATCAGCCGATCAGGAAATAGCCTTAACCTCTCCCCCCGGAGGGTTTTTCACGCATGCTAAGATTGTGAAAAAATGTAAATTGGGGGTTGCGTGAATATCCTGCTGGTCGACAACACGCCTTTGTATCGGGACATCCTGCAACAAAGTTTCAGTTGTTGCCGTGGCATTCAGTTGGTACTGGTGCCGACTCAGGAGACAGCAATGGCCGCGTTAGCCAGCCAGCAGTTCGATTTTTTCGTACTGAGCTGGCAATTATCCGATGGTAGTGGTGTTGAGTTGGCCCGGATGCTGCGCAAATCCGGGCGGGTGTCTTTTGAGCCCATCGTGCTGCTGACTGCCAGTCCCTCTGCCGAACTTTCCGAGCAAGCCAGCCAAGCCGGCGTAACCGAGCTGTTCAGGAAGCAGGATGTCGAAGAGTTGGTGACCTTCATTCGGCATTTCTTCGAAATGAATCAGCCCATAGGCTGCCGAGTCCTCTACATCGAGGATGCGCGAGAGCAGCGCGAACTGATGGAAGCCCAGTTGCGTGAATGGGGTATTTCAGTCGATACCTTTTCAAATGCCGACGACGCCTGGCTGGCTTTTCTGGAACATGACTACGACCTGGTTTTAAGTGACATCGTGCTTGGTGGGCACATGTCAGGCACGCGTCTAATCAACCGTATACGGCGTCAAGCCCTACCCAAGGGGGGCGTGCCGGTGCTTGCCGTCACAGCTTTTGATGTCCCCGCACGCCGTATTGAACTGTTTCATCTTGGTATCGATGATTACGTCCTGAAGCCTGTCATTCCGGTTGAATTGAGAGCGCGCTTGCAGAATCTGCTGAGCCGAAAGCGTGCTACAGAGCGCAATCGCCACCTGCTGGAGGCGAGTTCACTCGGGGTGATTACCGTCGATGAAGAGGGCCTGCTGCGAGCGATGGATAGCAATGCCCTGGCCATGTTTGCTGCCACAGAAGTTCAGTTTCTCGGCAAACGCCTGAATTCCTTGCTTGGAGATGCGGCTGATGAAATTCTCCAGTCGCTGAATGCGGGCGTGTTGTTGGCCAAGCACAGGCTGGCCGCGCATTGTTGCGCAGGTACGGAGTTATCGATTGAGCTTTCATCCCTCGAAGTAGAGATGGCTGATGGCTGGCGGCAGTTTGCCTTGCTTGTCCGAAATATCAGCCAGGAGATTGAGTTGGCGGCGACTCTGACGCGGGCCAAGGAAGAGGCTGAGCGGGTGGGGCGCATGAAGGCAGAGTTTCTTGCCAACATGAGTCACGAGATTCGTACACCGATGAATGCCATCATTGGCATGGCGTACATGATGAAACGGCATGAACTTGCGCCAGAGCAGATTATCCGGG